>SOJS01000108.1 GCA_004376435.1 Dehalococcoidia bacterium | reverse complement strand
AAGCCGGTGCCGCTGGCAGTCAGGCTATCACCAGCGGCTCCTGACTGGGGGTCAATGGTCAGCTGGGAATCCACGGTAAAGGTAGCCTCATCACTGGAGCCAGTTTCATCAGTAACGGTTATGGTATGGTCTCCGGCAATGCTCTCCGGGATGGCAATGGTGGTGATAAAGCCGCCGTTACTGCTGGTTCTATCATCGCCACTGACGATGTCATCAGTAATATCTTCATCATCATATTCTACAGTGATGTCCTCCCGGTCGTTAAAGTCAGTGCCGGTAATCTCAACCTCGGTGCCGACGGGACCATCGTCATCATCAAGCTCAATGCCGGCGGCAAGGACGGTAAACTCGGCAACTGCCCGGATGCGGTCGTCATCAGCGTAGGTAACACAGACCCAGTAGGTGCCGCGGGTAACATCCTCATCATCGTCGCCATCGTTGAGGACACTGGGCACCTTTACCCTATCCCTGAACTCACCATCCTCATCAACATCGGCGTTATATTTCAGGTGCTCGAAGGTGTTAACATCACTATCAATGTCATCGCTGGTAGAAGGCTCATCGCCGCCGACAAGGTAGATATCAACCTCGGATTCAACCGGAGGGTCTTCACTATCATCACTTTTCGGGAAACCGTCGCCGTCAACATAAAAATAGTCACCAATTTCGCCCTCCTCGGGGTCAAGGTCAATTGTCTTTGCCGCCAGGGCGGGGGCGGCGGGTAAGACCATCACCAGCATTGACAGGATAACAGCTAAAGAAAGAATGCGAAAGATTTTATTACCTTTCATTCTGAAAATCTACCCCCTTCATTCCCCTGTGGCTACGGGGATTTTTAGATACCTGCTTGTTCTGTTTATAGCATAGCTCGGCATTAAAGTCAACAAAAAGAAGATGACAAAATCCTATTGACACCTGTTAGAACATATGTGCTAATATTGACCTTACCAGTCTTCCCTTAAGAGGCGATGATGGAGGCCGAGACCACTAATAATGAACTGGACTTACCACCGGAATACTGCCGCTACCCAGATGAGGGCTGCGACCTGGCTGGCTCCTGCCTCAACTGCCCCTTCCCCCAATGTGTCTATGAACAGCCCAGAGGCAGGCAACGCTGGCTGAAGAGACTGCGGGAGAAGGAAATGGTCAGGCTGTTTTCCAGTGAGGGGAAAGGGGTAAAGGAGCTGGCACTGATTTTTGGTGTCAGCCAGAGAACGATACAGAGGGCATTAAAGAGAGGTAGAAATGAACGAGACTACTATCAACCAGCTGGCTCACAAAGATATCAACAGAATCAAGAAGTATAAGGAGCTACTTGACTTCTACCAGGGCAGGCACTGGGAGGGAAGAGAGCGGCGGGGCGAGAAACGCCTGACCTTTAACTATGCCAAGGTATTTGTCGATAAGGTTACCAGCTATCTTATGTCGGGCATTAACTTTGCCGTTGATGCCACCGAGGATTCTGACGAGGCACGCTCAAGGGCACAGCGGGCAGAATCAGCCCTATATCAGGTATATGAAAGCAACAACCTGGAGCAGCTTGACCTGGAAACGGAGATAGACTGTGCCGTCCTCGGCGATGCCTGCTACAAGGTTACCTGGGACCAGGAGAGGAAGCGGGTCAGGGTTACTGCCCCCGATGTTCAGGGGATACATGCCTGGTGGCTGGGGGATGATACCTCCCGGGTATGGCGGGTAGCCTCTAAATACTGTCTCGGCGCCGAGGAGACCGAGCTCCTGTATAAGGTAAAGCCCAAGGCGAAGACAGCCACCGTTGTTGAGGTGTAGACAGACGGGGAATTTGAGTTTTACCTGGATAATGTTCTCCAGGAAAAGAAGCCCAACCCCTACGGGTTTATCCCCTTCGTCATCTATCCCAACTTGAGAGAACCGAAGAAGTTCTGGGGCATATCTGACTTAACCCAGATTATGGAGTCACAGCGGGAGCTAAATCGGGCGATGAGTCAGCTATCCCGAATACTGGAGCTATCCGGCAACCCGATTGCTGTCCTGGAAAATGTGGAAGAGTCGGAGGATATTGCCGTCAGACCAGGGGCGGTGTGGAATATACCCGAGGATGCCAAAGCCTACCTACTTGACCTGCTTCAGGGGGGTGGGGTCGGGCTGCATATAGACTATATCAATCTGCTCTATCGAACCATGCACGATATCTCAGAATCACCCCGCGCCGCCTTTGGCGGTGCCGAGAGAGACCTGTCCGGAGTAGCCATGGAGATTGAGCTTCACCCCTTACTGCAGAAGGTCCACCGCAAGAGGCTTCTCAGGACGGCCGCCTACAATAAAAGAAGTGAGATGGTGCTCAAGCTGCTGGAGAAATACCAGAAAGAGAGCTTCGGCACTAACCGCCTGCGGGTGGTGTGGGGACCGGTGCTGCCAAGAGATATGAGCCGTCTGGTATTAAACGAGCAGGCACTTGTTCAGAGCGGCATCCACTCCAGGCGTCGGGCAATGGATGAGCTGGGGGTTCAAGACCCAGAGTATGAGCTTAAGCGATGGCTTGAGGAAAGAGAAACCATTCTCAGGATGAATAAAGAGCTTAATGCCAGAACCAGCCGGGGCAGAGAGAGGGAGAGAGCTTCAGAACCCCAGGCAGAGGGCGTTGAGGAATCCTCGTCCTGAAATAGGGCGAAGGTCAGCCAAAAGACTTTGTTTTAAAGGAGGAAAAAAATGGCTTTAACACTAGCTGAAGCATCCAAACTATCCAACGAGCTGACTACACCCTATCATAAGGAGTAAGAAATGAATCTAATAGAGATGAGAGCTATAGTCAGGCGTGAGCTACACGATGAGGATACGGCTAACTACCGCTGGAGTGATGACGAGCTTGAGCGGCACATTACGCGGACGGTTAAGGAGTTCTCCGAGGCTCTACCCTACGAGCAGAAGGTAACCATGGCCACCACCGCCGGCTCCAGGGAGCTTGATATATCCACCTTAAGCGACCGGGTAATGATAGAAGCCGTTGAGTATCCCGTGGACGAATTCCCCAGAAGATACCAGCAGTTTGCCCTTTGGGGCGACACCCTGACCATCCTTGGTGATGAGGTCCCCGATGGCTCTAACGCCTATATCTACTACGGCAAACTCCACACCCTTGACGAGGCCGGCTCCACCATCCCCCCCTACCTTGAGGACCTAATCGCCACCGGAGGCGGTGGCTATGCCGCCATTGAGTGGGCAGCCTATGCCATCAATAGGGTTAATGTCGGCGGCACGATGACGCCCAAGGAGTTCCTTGTCTGGGGTAAGGAAAGGCTAAAATACTTTAACAGCGAGCTAAAACGGCTGAGCCGGAGAAACCGGGTCAGAATCCGCTCTCTGTATCAGCCTTACTCCTTGCCGGTGTCTAAATCAACCGACTACGGACCGTAAGCCACTTGGAAGCAGTCTAACTAGTGATTCTTAGGGGGGTTTAATGAGGCAACTTAGCTCAACACTGCTTTCTGCCCAGAAAGAGGGGGCACGGGTTCCCTATGTCAAGCTGGAGGCAAAAAATAAAATTGCCGGCGTAGTCAGATATGACTGGACAAGGCTCTACAGCGGCGCTGAGGATGACTACTTCCACGCTGTGACTATGCCCGGCGATGGCTCCCTAATCAGGGTCAGGGTAACGCCCCCCTCTGATTCCAGGAAGCTCTACCGGCAGCGGGTAACTAGCCCTGGTCCCGGTTCTGACTTCAGCCAGTGGCTCTATACCAACCAGTACAATGTGGTTATTGTCGCCACCTGCTCACTGGGGGCTGAGGTTTCTATCTTCTGGATTAATAGTAGCCGCAAGATATACCAGCTAGAGAGCACTGACTACGGCTTAAGCTGGGACAGCCCCCAGTTTTTGGGCTATACCCCGACCACCGCCATCTATGGCATCGCCGCTGCTTATAAGCCCAACAGGAATATCGCCCTTTTCTTTGCCGACCAGTCTACTCTTTATGTTATGAAACGCACAAATGGCAGTTGGGGGAGCCGTGTTGCCTGGGACAAGTCAAGCGGCGACCTCTCCGGCGTGGCTACTGTCTACCATGGCGACTGGAACCTGATTTTAACCGGCAAGGACAGCAGCGGCAACTATAAGCTGTGGTCGCTTATCTATGGTGATGGTGGTGAGGTGGCTGCTGAAACCTGGTCAGAGCTGAAGGAGATTGCCTCCGCCCCATCAGACGGCGACTTTGAATACCACAGAGCCTTCCTTGATGAACCAGATGTCTACCGCGCCTTCTATGTAGAGAAGTTTACCGGCAGCCAGCCGTATAACCGCCCTTTCTGGTCCCACTCCATTCCTGAGGCTAACTACCTTGATAACCTGTGGCATGAGCCGGTGCCGTTTGACCTGTCCTCGGAATACGGGCTAGCCATAGCTCACCATGGTAACTACTGCTGGCTATCAAGCCCGAGCGGGGTGTGGCGAGCCAGCAAAGCGGAGCAGAGCCTGGACTTAAGCGATGATGTCCTCTCCCTAAAGCAGGAAACCAGCCCGACAGGGGGCAGACTGATAGCTGAACTGAGAAATGATGACGGGCGGTATGCCTCACCGGGGCAGGGTGGGCTTAAGGCTCTGGAAATCGGCAGTCAGCTTGACTTCAGCCCTGGCTATGCCACCGCCACCGGTAACGAGGTCAGCCCGGGACAAACCTTCATCCTTGATGGCTATGAGCATACCAGCTCAGGAGGTAAGGCAAGCCTGGTTCTACATTGCTCTGATGGCTGGAGTCTGATTCAAAACTGGCGAGCCCGGCACCAGTTCCGCTGGAACAAGGACGCCAGCGAGATGAACGCCAAGCAAATCCTTGAGTTTGTCCTTTCCCGGGTCGGCTTGAGGCTTGAGGTCAAATCCCAGTCATCGGTAATAACCAGCTTCTACCCCGATTTCACTGTCCACCCCGATAACCAAGGGAGGGCGGTTGTCACCAGGCTGCTGTCCTTTGTCCCTGATGTCCTCTACATTGAGGGCAACAGGGGTTATATCATAAACCCGCTGGCGACAGACAGCACCGACTATTCCTATGGCTTATCTCACCCCATATTTGAGGGTAGTTATAAAAAAGGAGCCCAGGCTATCAACCGGGTTCAGGTTGAGGGCTATGACCCGATAGGTGAGGTGGCGATAGTTGTTGACTCCTTTGCCTGGGGGGAAATAGACAGGCTCTACGACCGGCTCCTCCAGCTTGAGGACAGGAATATAGACACTGCCGCCAAAGCCCAGGAGCGGGGGGAAGCCTATCTCAGGGAAGAAGAAATAGAATCATCAGGCGGCATAATTAGCATCCCGGTTAACTGCGGGCAGCAGTTATATGATGTCGTTGCCATCACCGATAGCCGCGCCGGGCTGGAGGCAGGGAGGAGGCGGGTCCTCGGTCTGACTCTGATTTATAACCCGGCTAAGGCAAATTACGAGCATCACCTGCTGCTGGGGGCAGTATAAACTCTAAAGGAGGGGTAGGATGAGATTAAAGAAGGGGATACTAAAAAGCTTCAACTCAACTTATTACGTGGCTACTGTTCAGCTTGCCAGCAGCTACAAGGTCTACCTGGAAGGCGTTACTGTCGCCCGCAACCTGCCCGCCACCGAGATGGTGGTGGGGAGGAAGGTGGCGGTGGTACTCTTTGATGAGCACAACCCTAAAGAGGCAGTGGTGGTGGCTGTCTATGTCTAGGAAGAAGTGAGCCGACTACATCTCCAACTCCTCCTCCTTGACGCTTAAAGCCAGTAGTTATAAAATGGGCTACTGGCTTTTTTAATATATTTCCCCCAGTTTCAAGACTAAGAGGAGGGAGCACCATGGCAGAAATTGACCAATCAAGGCTCAAGACACTGGTGGCGCGTGAAGAGTCCCGCTATGTTAAGGAGCGACCCAAGTCCCAGGCAATATTTGATAGGGCAAAGGGCTCGCTCCTCACCGGTGTCCCCATGGCTTGGATGCACCGCTGGGTTGGCCCCTTCCCCATTTTCATGAAGGAGGCTAGCGGTGCTTACCTGACTGATGTTGACGGTCATCGCTACCTTGACTTCTGCCTGGGGGATACCGGGGCACTGTTCGGACACTCGCCGCCAGCCACCGCCGAGGCAGTAGCCAAACAGGCAGGCAGAGGCATTACCTCAATGCTGCCCACTGAAGACTGCGTCCGGGTGGGGGAGAATCTGGCACGCCGTTTCGGACTGCCCTACTGGCAGGTCTATATGACAGCCACCGATGCCAATAAATTTGCTCTCAGGGTTGCCCGCCACACCACCAAGCGAAAATTAATCCTGGTCTTTGATGGTTGCTACCATGGCAGTATTGATGAGGCTCTGGTCAACTACCGGCGAGACCGCCTCCTTACCCCCCAGATGTTTGACCTCTCCCCAACGACACGGGTAATCCAGTTCAACGACATTGACGCCCTGGAGGCGGCGCTTTCTCCACAGGATATTGCCTGCGTGCTGTGCGAGCCGGCGATGACCAATGTCGGCATCATCTTCCCTATTCCCGGCTACCATAAGGCACTACGGGAGCTGACGCGCCGTTTTGGCACTCTGCTGATAATTGATGAGACGCACACCATCTGCGGTGGACCAGCCGGGCTTACCGGCGTCTGGAACCTGGAGCCAGATATACTCACCCTGGGCAAGCC
>SOJS01000047.1 GCA_004376435.1 Dehalococcoidia bacterium | reverse complement strand
GTCTGGCTTATCGGGGCAAGGCTCCGGTTAACTGGTGCCCCCGCTGCCAGACGGTACTGGCCAATGAACAGGTAGTGAGCGGGGGCTTCTGTGAACGCTGCAGCGCCGCAGTCAGCCGGCGAGATTTGGAGCAATGGTTCTTCCGCATCACCAAATATGCCGATGAGCTTATGGAGCATAATGACATTAAATGGCCAGAGCGGATAAAAATAATGCAGAAGAACTGGGTGGGCAAGAGCCAGGGCACTGAGATTTCCTTTGCCCTCGACTATCCCGGCGTTGAGGAAAAGGAGATTAGGGTATTTACCACCCGTCCCGACACTACTTTTGGCGCTACTTTTATGGTTCTGGCTCCAGAACACCCACTGGTGACAGTGCTGACCTCGCCAGATAGAAAAACTGAGGTTGAGGATTACATAGCTCGGTCAAGGCGCCTGAGTGAAATAGAACGGCTATCAACAGAGAAGGAAAAGGACGGGGTATTTATCGGCGCTTATGTCATAAACAGACTTAACGGGGAAAGAGTGCCCATCTGGATTGCTGACTATGTCCTGCCCAGCTATGGCACCGGAGCCGTAATGGGGGTACCAGCCCATGATGAGCGTGATTTTGCCTTTGCCAAGAAGTACAACCTGCCGATACCGGTGGTGATAGCACCGCCGGAGTGGCAGGGGGAAGAGCTGGAAGAAGCCTATATCGAACCAGGCATCATGGTCAACTCAGGCCAATTTAACCAGCTCCCCAGCAAAGAAGGTATAGACGCCGTCTCCGAGTTCCTTGAAGAGAAAGGTTGGGGCAAGCGAACCGTAAGCTATAGACTTCGTGATTGGCTCATCTCCCGCCAGCGTTACTGGGGAGCACCAATACCTATAATTTACTGTGAGAAGTGTGGCATTGTCCCCGTTCCAGAGAAAGACCTGCCGGTATTGTTACCTGAAGACGCTGAATTCAGACCTACCGGTGAATCCCCACTAAAATATCACCAGCAGTTTGTCAATACCACCTGTCCCCGCTGTTCAGCTCCAGCCAGGCGGGAGACTGACACTATGGATACTTTTATGTGCTCCAACTGGTACTTTTTGCGCTATACCAGTCCCAATTGCGATACAGCTGTATTTGATGCCGCCAAGGTGAAATACTGGTTGCCGGTAGACCTTTATACCGGCGGTGCCGAGCATGCCGTTATGCATCTACTCTACGCCCGCTTCTTCACCAAGGCAATTCGAGACCTGGGGCTGGTTGACTTTGATGAGCCATTTAGCCGCCTGTTTAACCAGGGGATTATTATTGCTGAGAAGCAGAAGATGAGTAAATCACGAGGCAATGTGATTACTCCAGATGAATATGTCGCTGAGGTGGGGGCAGATGCGGTGCGTGCTTACCTTATGTTCGTGGCACCCTGGGAGCAGGGTGGCGAGTGGAATGACAGTGGCATTAGCGGCGTAAGCCGCTGGCTTAACCGGGTGTGGAATCTGGTGCTGGGGGGATATAGCCAGGATGAAAAGGTCAGTCCTGATGTCAGGCAGAAGGCAGAGCGGGAGCTATCCCGTGTTACTCACCAAACTATCAAGAAGGTAACTGACGACCTGGAAAAACTTCACTTAAATACCCTGATAGCGGCACTCATGGAATTCACCAACCACCTGGCCAGAGTTAAGGAAACAGGGGCAGTTGCTCCTTCAGATTGGGAAGAGTCGATAAATGTCCTGCTCCGGCTCCTGGCGCCCACTACCCCCCATATCGCTGAGGAGTTGTGGCAGAAGACAGGGAATGATTATAGCATTCATAATCAAAGCTGGCCGCAGTGGGATGAGGCACTAGCCAGAGACGAAGAGATTACTCTGGTGGTTCAGGTAAACGGCAAGCTGTGTGACCGAATTACGGCACCA
>SOJS01000097.1 GCA_004376435.1 Dehalococcoidia bacterium | reverse complement strand
CAGGGTGGAATCATCCCAGGTGGTGCCGTAGTGGACGGTGGTGACATTGGTGGTGGCGCCCATCGGCTTGAACTCCTTGGAGTATTTATCTTTGGAGACATCCTGTGCTTCATCTATCTCCAGCAGCAGGTGAGCCGTATTGCCGACCACATTGGCTGACTCATCAGCCGAGAGAAAGATAACGCGGGCATTACCCAGCCGGATGACATAGCCCAGCTCGGCTGTCCAGATACCGCCAAAGCCGACATCATTCAGCCTGTCCTTTAGCCTTATCATGGAGATAACGGTCTGCGGCTTGAAGGTAGGGGAGCACTTAATTATATTCTGGGGCTCGGTCATATAGAGGGTAAGAAGCAGCAGCTCAAGCTGGGCGGAAAGCTCGTTCTTGCCCCCCTGCCGTGCCATCTCCACCGAGAAGGTCAGCCCCCGCCTCTGGAAGACGCTGTTTAGTATCGCCAAAGCTATCTCCCGCTGGTATGGCCGGAGCCTATTTATTGATGGCGGTTCCGATGCCGATGCCAAGTGGGAGGGCGATATCTCTAAGGACATTACCGATTGCCTCCTTTAGCCCCTTCCTGTCCTCCTTGCTGATGTTATATTTAGTCTTGACCAGTCTGGCTAGGGCATTGGTTGCCGCCGCCAGAAGCCTGATATTCTCCGGGTCTTTTTCCAGAATGGATTTTATCTTAACCCTCAGCAAGGCAATTTCACCGTCTATGCCCTCAACGCCAGCGGCTAGCTCAAGGTCGAGCTGTTCTGCCTCATCGAGGACTTTGGAGTAGAAGCCGTGCTTTCTGGCGTTCTGGTTGCCCTTTGGGGCGCCTCGCCTTTTTTCCGGTTTGTTTTTCATTTGCTTTCAATACCCCCAAAACCAGGCAATGGGCAGCCAGGTCCCACCGCCGTGTCTCTATGGCTAGCCTTAGTAGTCTCACCTTAACCCCCTTTAAGTCCTGATAATAGCACATATGTTCTAATGATGCCATAAGATTTTGTCACCTTTTTCCTAAAAGCCAAATTGATATTACTACTAGGCTGTTATAGAATGGTGCTGAAATGAGTGTTGCCAGGGAGCTTTACCAGTTGCAGGAGCTTGACCTTGACATTGAGTCCCGCCAGCAGGCGCTGGAACAGGCGGTTTCCCAGCTGGGCGAGAGCCAGGAGGTGGCCAGAGTGCAAAATGAGCTCTCCTTAAAGCGCCACCACCTTGAGGAGCTTAAGCACCAGCACCATTCCGCAGAATGGGAGATAGACGACCTCACCAGCAAGATTAACACCCTGGAGCAGAAACTATATGATGGCAGCATAAAAAACCCCAAGGAGCTGGCTAGCCTCCAGCATGAGATTGACGGGCTAAAGGTGAAGCGTGACCAGCTGGAGGACAGGGCACTTGAGGTAATTGACCAGGTTGAGGTGGCAGAAGCCGGTGTTGCCGCTATTGGCAGCGAGCTTAAGAAAATGGAGACTGAATGGCAGCGCCAGCAGCAGCACCTGACTGCTGATATAGAAAGGCTAAAAAATATATTGGCTGACCTTGAGCATAAGCGCCAGCTAATGCTGGATAGGATTGACCCCAAGATGCTTGACCTCTATCAGGGACTGAGGAAGGGCAAGGGGACAGCCGTGGCTAAGGTGGACCAGGGGACATGCCGTGGCTGCCGCATATCACTGCCGGCTATTGAGTTGCAGCAGGCAAGAAGCGGCAGTCTGGTGAAATGCAGCAGCTGCGGGCGCATCCTGTTTCTGGCTTAAAGAAGGCTAGATGGCAGTAAAGAGAGTGGTAATATTTACTGACGGTGCCGCTGAGCCTAACCCGGGACCAGCGGCTATAGGTGCCATCATAAAGGATGAGCACGGTAGACCCATTACTACTATTTCTCAATCCATTGGTCGGGCAACTAATAACCAGGCAGAATACAGAGCCCTCATCGCCGCTTTAGAAAAGGCTATCAGGTTAGGCGCCAGTTATGTTGACATAAAGCTAGACTCAGAGCTAGTAGTGAGGCAACTTAGCGGTCAGTATCGGGTGAAGAACCTGGCTCTTAAGCCTCTATACCAGCAGGTGAAGCAGCTGACTGCCCAGTTTATCGCCTTCACCATTACCCATATCCCAAGCCAGCAAAACACTGAGGCTCATAATCTGGCAAAAATAGCCTTGAGATGACCTATGGCTACTATAGCCAAGTTTGTATAACCTCTATAGTTGCTGGTTGACTTATAACACCCTCCATACTAGACTATAACTAGGTCAAGTAGACCGGGTGACCGCTCGCTTTAAAAGGCGGGAGGAAAGTCCGAGCTCCGCCGGGCAGGATGCTGGGTAACGCCCAGGAGGGGTGACCCTACGGAAAGTGCCACAGAAACATACCGCCCCGGCTAAAGCCAGGGCAAGGGTGAAATGGTGAGGTAAGAGCTCACCAGCGGCTGGGCGACCAGTCGGCTGGGCAAACCCCATCTGGAGCAAGGCCAAATAGAGAGACGAAAAGGACGCCCGGCCTAGTCTCTGGGTTGGCCGCTTGACCCTGATGGTAACATCAGGGCTAGATAGATGGTCACCGCCCCGACTTTTCGGGGTACAAAACTCGGCTTACAGGTTTACTTGGCTGGAAATAAAAAGCTTTAGCCAAAAGGCTAAAGCTTTTTTGGTATTCCTGTCTTCTGGGGAGTTTGGCATTAAGCTTTATCTGCCACCGAGTTTGACGAAAGCGTTATTTGAATTCTATTTTTTTGCCCGTTGGTGAGGTAGTCAGCGCCAGCGATGGCTTCACTTTCCCCGTTGGGGTCTTCTTTAACCTGGTCCACTTCAGGGAGAGCTACCAGGATATCAGCCAGGGGTAGCGGCTCACGCAGGAGGGTCATGATTAGAGGTCTGTCAGCTATAGGTATAAGCTCGGTGCTTTCCACCTCAGGTAGAGTTTCAAGATGTTTCGTGATCTTCATTATCTTCATTATGTCTACCGGAGGCAGAACCTCTACCTCTACCTCCCCCTCGTAGGTTTTCTTTGCGCTCTGGCTGTCGACTGGTGCTGGTTTACCCTCCTCCTGGCGGCTCACATCGGTTAGGTCTATTGTCTGGACTAGCTGCTGGGGTTCGTAAAAAATATTACCGGCATCTTCCTGTTTTACCTCTGAAGCGGCATCCGGGGTGGTAACATTTTCTTCTTGTGGAGCGACCGGGGCTGGGGTTGGCTCCTCCTCAACACTTACCGGGCTGGCTTCTTCAGGCTGTAATAGCTTACTTTCCAGCTCCGCTCCTGAAGCCTCCACCTGCTGTTTAAGGCTTTCCAGCTGCGCCAGAAGCTGGTCACGTATCTCCTGTGCCATCTTCCTTATTTCAGGTTGAATCCTTTTTCTCTGGTTCTCCAGCAGTGCTTCTGCCTCCTGCTCAGCATCAGCCTTAATCTTTTCCGCCTCCTCATTGGCGGCAGTGATAACTTTATTTCGCTCTTCTTCAACGATTTTTTTGGCTTCTTCTTCTGCTTTTTCTCTGGCTTCCTTCCTAATATCCTCGGCTATCTTATCAGCCTCGGTAACTGTCCTTTCGGCAAGCTTGGTAAGGGAGGAGACATGCTCTTCATGTTTTACCAGTCTGTCACGCTCGGTGATGATTTCATTGACAAAAGGAACTACCTGGTTCTCATCCAAACCCTTCTGGGCTAGGTTGAACTCCTGCCCCCACAGCTCAACGATGTTTTCCCTATCTCCATTCTTTTTCATGGTCGTACTCCATTTTTTGCTGTTTACCTAATTTTAACTCATATAAGCTAACTGTAAATAGCCAGAAGGTAATAGTTGGGGTAGTAGTTTAGTACCTGGTAGAGGCGGACTAGCCAACGAGCCCGTAGATTTGCCTGTGTAATCGGCGCTGTGATATCATTATTAGCGTTCTTTATCCCATAGTGAGGTTGGCGGTGGCTAAGACATTAGCTGAGAAAATCTTAAGCCAGAAGTCAGGCAGTGACGCCGGTTCGGGGGATATCGTTATTGCCAGGGTAGACCTGGCTTTTGCCCAGGATACTACTGGACCACTGACAGTAAGACAATTTCAGGCTGGCGGTTTTCAAAATCTGGCTAATCCAGCCAGAACCGCCCTCTTTCTTGACCATGCCGCCCCCAGCCCTAATTCTGAGCAGTCTGGTGACCATATCTTTCTGCGTCGGTTTGCTCAGCAGACTGGCTGCCTTATCTATGATGTTGGCTATGGTGTCTGCCATCAGTTGGTAGCTGAATCTCTAGCCCGACCGGGTGACATTATCGTTGGCGCTGATTCGCACACGGTAACTGCTGGCGCTCTGGGCGCTTTTGCCACCGGCATGGGCTCATCTGATGTCGCCGTCATCTTGGCTCTGGGCAAGAGTTGGTTTTTGGTTCCGCGGAGCATCAAGGTAGTAGTATCAGGTAGTTTCCCTGATGGCGTCTATGCCAAAGACCTTGCCCTCCACCTTATCGGGCAGATTGGAGCCGATGGTGCTACCTATAAAGCACTGGAGTTTAGCGGTGATGGTGTCGGCAGCATGACCATGGCTGGGCGCCTCACTGTAGCCAACATGGCTGTGGAGGCTGGAGCCAAGGCGGGGCTTTTCCCGGCTGATGAGACCACGCAGCAATATCTGACCTCACAGGGACGGGGTGACCACTACCAGCCACTATTTGCTGACGATGACGCTACCTATGAGCAGATAGTAAATATTAACCTTGCCCAGCTTGAGCCGACAGTAGCCAGACCTCATATGGTGGATAATACGGCTAAAGCTAAGGAGCTTAAGGGGACTAAAATCCAGCAGGTATTTATCGGTACCTGCACCAACGGTCGGCTGGACGATATAGCGATAGCGGCTGATATTATGAAGGGAAGGAAACGACACCCAAGAACCAGGCTAATCGTTGCCCCGGCGTCCCGGCAGGTTTTGTTAGCCTCAATCAGAGCGGGCTATATTCAGACCCTGGTTGAGGCTGAGGCGGCTATCCTGCCGCCGGGTTGCGCCGCCTGCCTCGGTCTTCATCAGGGGGTGCTGGGGAGGGGGGAAGCCTGCCTGTCCACGGCTAACCGAAACTTTAAGGGGCGGATGGGCAGCCCCGAGGCTTTTATCTATCTGGGCAGCCCGGCGACGGCGGCGGCCACCGCCATTAAGGGTGAAATCACCGACCCTAGAGAGGTAATCTAGATGTTAAAGGGAAGAGCCTTTAAATTTGGTGATAACATCTCTACCGACCACATTATCCCCGGCCGTCTGGCACATTTGAGAAGCGACCTGCCTGAGCTGGCTAAGCATGTTATGGAGGACGCCGACCCCACCTTTGCCTGTCGGGTGAGGGCGGGGGATTTTATCGTCGCCGGCTTAAACTTCGGGCTTGGCTCCAGTCGGGAGCATGCCCCGCTGGTTATTAAAATGGCCGAGGTAAGCGCGGTGCTGGCTAAATCAGCCGCCCGCATATTCTTTAGAAACGCCATCAACCAGGGACTGCCGCTACTGATATGTGATACCTCTCTGATTAATGATGGTGATGAGCTTGAGATAGACCTCAAAAGCGGTACCGTCAGGGATATAACCAGTAATAGGAAGCTCACCTTTGCTAAAATGCCCGAGGTTATGCTCAATATCCTTGATGAGGGCGGGCTTATCCCCTATATTCAAAAATATGGCGACTTTAGGCTATAATCTTAAGCGGTATCGCTTTAAGGAGATAGAATGGCTTACAATGTTACCCTTATCCCCGGTGATGGGGTAGGACCTGAGATTACTGAGGCGACGAGGCGGGCTCTGGAGGCAACCGGCACTACCTTTAACTGGGAGCTGGCTTACCTTGGCGGTGATGCCCAGAAGCAGTTTGGCACCCCCCTGCCTGATTTTGCTCTTGACTCCATCAGAAAAAACAGGGTTGCCATTAAGGGACCGGTGACCACACCGGTAGGTTCCGGTTTTCGCAGTGTTAATGTCGCCCTGCGTAAGAGTTTGGACCTTTATACCTGCCTCCGCCCGTGCAAGGTCTATCCCGGAGCGCCGACAATATATAAGGAAGTGGATGTTGTCATTGTCAGGGAGAACACTGAAGACCTCTACAGCGGCATTGAGTTTGATAGGGGAAGCCAGGGGGCAGCCAGGCTGATAGAGTTAATCTCGAAGACAGGAGGGGAGGTGGTCAGGGAGGATACTGCCTTTAGCCTGAAGGTGATTTCCGAGACTGCCAGCAAGAGGATTGTCCGCTTTGCCTTTGACTATGCCTGTGCTTACCACAGAAAGAAGGTAACCGCCGTGCACAAGGCAAATATAATGAAGTTTTCCGACGGGCTTTTTTTAACTTGTGCCCGAGAGGTGGCTAAAAATTACCCTGATATTGAGTTTGAGGACAGGATTGTGGATAACATGGCAATGCAGCTGGTGAAAAAGCCGCCCCAGTTTGATGTCATAGTAGCCCCTAATCTCTATGGGGACATCCTTTCTGATTTGTGTGCCGGTCTGGTGGGCGGGCTGGGGCTGGCTCCGGGGGCTAATCTGGGCGATGATATCGCCGTCTTTGAGCCAACACACGGCAGTGCCCCCAAATATGCCGGCCAGAACAAGGTTAACCCGATGGCAATGATGCTCAGTGGGGTGATGATGCTGCGCCACCTTGGCGAGAAGAAAAACGCTGAGCGCTTGGAAAAGGCTATCGCCGAGGTTATCGCTGAAGGCAAAAATGTTACCTATGACATGAAGCCCACCGCCCCGCCAGCCACCACCTCCGGGGTAGCCGACGCCGTCATTGAGAAGCTAAAGGGGGTGAGGTAGATGGAGTGTATTTTCTGCCAGATTGCCGCCGGCAAGATACCTAGTGACATCATTTATCAGGATGAAGAGGTGGTTGCCTT
>SOJS01000035.1 GCA_004376435.1 Dehalococcoidia bacterium | reverse complement strand
GCCTGCTCCAGCCCGTAGTCACTCATGCCGTAGATAACGCCGAAATTTACTGTCTTTGCCAGGCGGCGCATATCGGCTGTTACCCGTGAGGCGTCTGTGCCGAAGAGGCGGGCGGCGGTAACGGCGTGAATATCCTCATCCTGCTGGAAAGCGCGGAGAAGGTTATCATCCTGGGAGAGGTGAGCCAGAACGCGGAGGTCAATCTGGGAGTAGTCTCCAGACAGGAGGCGGCAGCCGACGGGGGCGATAAATGCCTGTCTTATTTGCTTTCCCAGCTCACCGCGCACCGGGATATTCTGCAAATTTGGCTCGCTGGAGGAGAGCCGACCGGTGGCTGTCCGTGTCTGGTTGAAGCTGGTGTGGAGCCGACCGGTCTTGGTGTTGAGCAGAGCCGGCAGGGCATCAATGTAGGTCGACTTGAGCTTGGCTAGCTGGCGATACTCTAAAATCAGCTCTATTATGGGGTGGACGCCGCGCAGCTCTTCCAGTGTTGAGGCGCCGGTAGAATAGCCGCTCTTGGTCTTGCGGGCAGGGGGCAGCTTCAGCTCCTGAAAGAGGACAGAAGCCAGCTGCTGGGGTGAGTTTATATTGAACTGGTGACCGGCATTGTTGTATATCTCTGCCTCCAGCTTGAGCAACTGCTCACCGAGGCGGTGTGACATCTTTCTTAAAAGCTCGCTATCCAGGGCGACCCCATTCCTTTCCATGGCTATCAGCACCGGCACCAGCGGCATCTCGACCTGGGAGAATAGCTGCCACAGTTTCTGCCGCTTTAGCTCCGGGGCAAAGATTTCCGCCAGCTGCCCGGTGATATCGGCATCAGCGCCGGCGTAATCGGCAGCCTTGCCTATCTCTACCTGGGACATGGAGAGCTGCTTTGCCCCGGAGCCGATGAGAGCGGTGATGGGCGTCATCTCAACCCCCAGGCGGCTGAAGGCCAGAGCCTTCAGCCCCAGTGATTTCTCCCCCAGCAGGTAAGCAGCCAGCATGGTGTCAAAGGTAAGGTTGGCGACGGTTACCCCGTATTCAGCCAGCACCGTCATATCATACTTGCTGTTGTGGGCGGTCTTGGCTAAATCGGGGGCTTCTAGCAGGGGCTTGAGTTGGTCAATGACCTGTGCCAGCGGTAGCTGCTCTACCTGTCCCCAGCCAGCATGGCCCACCGGGATATAGTAAGCCTCGCCGGCGGCTGGTGACAGGGATATCCCCACCAGCTGAGCCGACATAGAATCCAGGCTGGTTGTTTCCAGGTCAAAGGCAAAGGATTTTGCCGCTGACAGGCGCTTTAGCAGCCTGTCCAGGGCGGGGGTGGTATTTACGGTGTGGTAGTTCCTGGCGGGCGGCTTGGTTTCAGCTGACGGTTCTGCCTCTCCCTCGGGCAGTTTCGGCAGCAGGCTAAAAAACTCAAGCTCGCGGAAAAGCTCGGTCACTTTATTTCGGTTAAACTGGCTGACCTGGCAGTCATCCAGCTTGAGGGTAACCGGCGTCCGGGTAACAATGGTCGCCAGTTCCTTGCTCTGGCGGGCAAGGGCTTCATTTTCACGCAGTGTAGCTTGGACTTTGGGCGGGGTCACCTCATCAATATGGGCATAGATTTGGTCTATTGAGCCAAATTTTGTGAGGAGTTTAGCTGCATTGACTGGACCTATACCGGGAACACCGGGGATATTATCCGATGGGTCGCCTGCCAGCCCCTTGAGGTCGGCAATATTCTCCGGCTTGACGCCGTATTTCTGGCTCACCGCCGCCTCATCATAGAGGTCGGTGCTGCTAAAACTCCTCCCTGGCTTGGAGTAGAGCACCCTTACCCGGGGCGAGACCAGCTGCATGGTATCGGCATCGCCGGTAACAATGATGGCGTCAATACCCTGCTGGCTTGCCTGGTGGCTTAATGTGCCCAGAACATCGTCAGCCTCATACTCATCAAGCTCAAAGATAGGGATGTTAAAGGCGTCCACCATCTGCCTTACCCTGCCCAGCTGGTTGACCAGCTCATCCGGGGCTTTGGGTCGCTGTGCCTTATATTCTTTGAAGAGCCGGTGGCGGAAGGTAGGCGCCGGGCGGTCAAAGGCGATGGCGTAGTGGCTTGGTTTGAGCTCGCTTATCACCTTGAGCAGCATACTGACAAAGCCATAGACGGCACCAATCGGCTCGCCGCTTTTGCTCACTGTCAGTGGCGGCAGGGCGTGGAAGGCGCGGTGGACGATGGCATTGCCATCAAATAGAACCAGAAGCCGCTTTTTCATAGGATTATTATAGCAGAACCTGCCCCTGTGATATAATTACTACGGAGTAAAAAGTTGGCAAGGTATTATATCTGGACGATAGGCTGCCAGATGAATAAGGCGGAGTCGGAGCGGCTCGGTAGCTACCTGGAGCAGTTGGGCTACCAACCTACCGCCAGCGCCGGGGAGGCTGATTTTGTCCTGCTCAATAGCTGTGTTGTCCGTCAGAGCGCCGAGAGCCGTGTCTTAAATAAGCTTGATGCCGTTAAGGCGCTAAAAAAGTCACGCCCCGAGCTGACTCTGGCGGTAACCGGCTGTTTGGTGGACTCTGATTTTGACCAGCTAAGAAAGAGCTTCCCCTATGTTGACCATTTCTTTAAGGCGGGAGACTACCCGGGGTGGCTGGAAAAAGGGGGTGTGACCCCACCCCTGCCCCTCCACCCCCTACCGAGCACCTTTGTCCCCATTATGCAGGGCTGCAATAACTTCTGCTCCTATTGCATTGTCCCCTACCGTCGTGGCCGGGAGAGGAGCCGCCCGCTTGAGGAGGTAGTTTGTGAGGTAAAAGAGCTGGTGCGCCGTCGGGTAAGAGAGGCTGTCCTGCTTGGTCAGAATGTGGATGCCTACGGGCATGACCTGCCCCACAGACCAGACTTAGCCCAGCTTTTGAGTGAGCTGAATTCTATCGACGGGCTGGCTCGGATACGCTTTTTGACCAGCCACCCCAGGGACATGAGCCCCTGCCTTATTGAGAAGGTAGCCTGTCTGGATAAGGTCTGCCATGAGGTAAGCCTGCCGGTTCAGTCAGGTAGTAATGATATTTTAAAGGCAATGAGGCGGGGCTATAGTGTAGAGCACTACCGCCAGCTTATCGCCAAGATACGCTCAAGGATACCCGATGTCGCCCTGAGCACCGATGTTATTGTCGGCTTCCCCTCGGAGAGCGCCGACCAGTTCCAGCAGACAGTCAGCTTGCTCTGCGAGCTAAGGTTTGATATAGTCCATGTAGCTGCCTATTCACCGAGGCCAGGGACGGCTGCCTGTGAGCTTGAGGATAATATCCCGGCATTTGAGAAGAAGCGGCGGCTGAGTGAAATTGAGCAGCTTCAGGAGGGAATTGCCACCCAAATTAACCGTCGGCTGCTGGGGGGGATGGTTGAGGTTCTAGTAGAGGGCAAAAAAGACGGTAAGTGGTGGGGTCGCACCCGGGGCGGCAAGCTGGTATTTTTTAGTAGCGGCAGCAACCTTCTGGGGCGGCTGGTGAAAGTTAAGATTACCAAAACCAGCCCCTGGTCTTTACAGGGCAGGGTTAACACAAGCTAGAAAAGGGGGAAAAGTGGTCAGGAAAAATATTCTGAGTTTGGGGTTAGTCGTTTTATTTCTTGTCGCTCTGCTATCTAGCGGCGGCTGTATCCCGGCCGGGGAGCAAGAGGGAGGCTTTGACTGGTCGGCAATTGTCATTCTGATTTTGATTTTTGCCGCCTTCTATTTCCTTTTTATCAGACCGCAACGCAAGCGGCAGAAGGAACACCGGGAGCTTACCCTGGAGCTGAAAAGGGGAGACCGGGTAATTACCGCCGGCGGCATTTACGGACAGATTGAGAGTCTCAGCGAGGATAGCGTTGTCCTCAAGATAGAATCGGGGACGACAATAAGGATTGCCCGAAGTAGTGTAATGGGTAAGCAGGAGAAGTATTAATTACCCTTCCTGTAATTAGGCTACCTCGGCCGGAGCCAGCCCGTGGGCGGCAAGGAGCCGTTTATTATCTAGAATGCGGTCGGCGGCGTCATCGGCAACTATATAGCCGCCATCAAGCACAATAACCCGCCGGCACAGAGCCTGTGCCAGTTCCAGGTCATGAGTGGCGATTACCTTGGTTATTGGCAGCCCTTTAAGCAGTTCAATTAGCGACCACTTACTAGCCGGGTCAAGGTTGCTCGTTGGCTCATCAATCACCAGGATTTGCAGACTCATGGACAGGACGGTAGCTATAGCAACCCGTTTCTTCTCACCAACACTAAGGTGGTGGGGTGAGCGCGACTGATAGCCAGCCATCCCCACCCGTTCCAGGGCTGTGGTAACGCATTGCCTAACCTCATCTTCGCAGTAGCCCATATTAATCGGAGCGAAGGCAACATCATCAAAGACAGTCGGCGAGAATAGCTGGTCGTCTGGATTCTGAAAGACTAATCCTACCCTGCTCCTTATCCACCTCAGGTTTTTATCCTCCACTGTCCTGCCCAGGACCTTTACCCTCCCGTTGCTGCGCAGGATACCATTCAGGTGGAGCAGGAGGGTGGATTTGCCGGCGCCGTTGGCGCCAATAATGGCCACTGACTCCCCTTGATGTATGGTTATGCTGATATCATTTAGTGCCGCCTGACCATCAGGGTAGCAGAAGGAAAGGTTATCTAGCCTTATAATCTCTTCCATCTTCCTCCTTAATAAAGCAGGTTAGTCAGAATAAGAGCCAGACCGAAGCCGGTGCCGAAACAGGCATCCAGCTTTCTGAAGCTGAGGCGGTCAAGCGTCCTCATCTGTCCATCAAAGCCTCTAGCCAGCATAGCGGCATAGACCCGCTCGCCACGCTCATAACTGCGAATAAACAGGGTGCCAATCATGTTGGCTACCGTCCGCATCCGCTGCTGCTTGCCAAAGTTGCGGCTGTCCCTGGCCTGCTTCATGCGCATCACCTCATCAACGAGGACGAAGAGGTAGCGGTACATAAAGGAAAGCACCATCACCATCACCCGGGGCATTTTTAGTTGCTCCAGTCCCTTAAGCAGGCTAGTGAATTTGGTGGTTGAGGTTAATAAGATTAGGCTGAGAATGGATAGCCAAGCCTTGATAACAACATTCCACAGAACCTGGAGACCGCTGTAGGTTACTGAAACCTGCCACAGCCATATATTATAGCTACCGGCCACCTCCCCTTCCTTGAAGAAGGGGATGAAGATGGCAATGAGCAGGACAAAGGGCATAATGACCAGCGAGCGCTTTAAGACATAGAGAGCGGGCACCCTTGACAAAAAAAGCAGGATAGCTATAAGACAGAAGTAGATGGCAAACGCCGGCCACTTGGTCGGCGGGGTGCTGGTTACCGCCAGGATAAAGAGCAGGCTGGTAATCAGCTTGGTGCGCGGGTCAAGCCGATGGATAAGGCTATTCCCCTCGCTATAGTGGTCAAGAAAGCTGTGTTTCACCGTTGCCGCCTTTTAGCCGCTTGCCTTGGTTTTCACCAGCCAGGCGATGCCATAAGCCACTCCAAATAGAACTGTAGTGCCAATTAAGCCGGCGACTATTGTTGCCAGCGCCTCATTCTCAATTCCGGGGAAGACATAGTCGGCAATAATCTGGAAGGGTGATTCCTGCCCCAGGTCAATAAATCCCTTATCTTCAGCCACCCGCTCCAGCCCATCAGGTGAGGATGAAGCCAGGGGTGAAAAACTGGCTACCGCCAGACAGACCAGAAAGGCAACTAGCCACCATTTTTTCTTCATTATCTCCTCCATCTAAATCTTGCGCAGTTTTAGCAGGTCGGCTCTGGTTGCCAGCACCAGGCTGAGCACCCCGCCCGTAATCAGCCCCTCACCAATGCCGATAAGGGCGTGAACACCAGCCATAGCTGGCAGCACTACTGCCAGCGGTGATACCCCGGAAAGTGCCAGTTCCAGGGCACAGGCAACTGAAGCTAGAAAAACCGAGCCCCAGGCACCAACAAAGCCGCCAATCAGCTGGCTCCTCCGGCTCTCACCCATTATTGAGACTACCAGTCGGTAGAGGTAGTAGCCGCTAAAGCTGGCAACAATACCCATATTAAATATGTTGGCTCCCAGAGCCAGCAAGCCGCCATCCTGAAAGATAAGGCTCTGGGCAATGAGCACACAGCTCATTATCAGCACCGATGCCCAGGGACCAAGCAGTATTGCTGCTAGGGCAGCTCCAATAACATGCCCCGAGGTGCCGCCGGCGATGGGGAAGTTGAGCATCTGGGCGGCAAAGATAAAGGCCGCCAGCACCCCCATCAACGGCACATGCTTTTCTCCCAGCTTCCTGTTGGCTATTCTTACCGCATTCCCAACGCCGCCGGCGGAAACAGCACAGGTGGTGGCTACTGTAGCCACATTGAGAAAACCATCTGGAATGTGCATCTAAAAACTCTCCCTTCTTCAACTAAATGCATCTGCAACTATATGCAATTATAACATAAAAAAATTACTTTCGGCAATTTACACAGCGACCAAAAATAGCCAAATGCCTTAGGTCAGCACTAAATTTATACTCGCGGAGAAGGACACTCTTGAGAGAAGAAAGCAGCCCCTCATCAAGGTCAGTTATCGCTCCGCACTCCTGACAGACCAGGTGATGATGATGCCCCTTCTCTGCCGGGTGATATCTAACCCGACCTCCCCCAAGGTCAGTCTCGGTTACCAGACCAAGCCTTTTAGCCAGTTCCAGAGTGCGGTAGACGGTTGAGATATTGAGCTGGGGATATTCAGCCACAATCTGAGAGTAGATTTCCTCAGCGCTGATATGGCGGTCGCTTTTTTCAATGGCGGATAGAATCATCATTCGCTGGGGCGTCAGCCGATAGCCCAGCTCTTTTAATTTGGTGATTATCTGGCCGCTTTGCTTCACTTAATTACTGCCTG
>SOJS01000043.1 GCA_004376435.1 Dehalococcoidia bacterium | reverse complement strand
AGCCGATAAAGCTATATATGTTTTAGGTGAAGAGGTATAAGTGACGAAGTGGAGTATGCGTTTACATGGTGATTGGGGAGGTTATTATGGATATCAGCGAGGGCAGACAGGTACAAAAGAGAGCAAGAGATTTTGAAAGGCATAGCATCGGGTTTCTTGATCGAATGAAATTCAAAGATATTAACGGAGGTAGCGATTTCCGAATTGGCGACAATCAAGTAGATGCTTGTGGGGGACACGAAGATACTCTGATAGTGATAGAGTGTAGAAGTGCAGGGAAGAAAACAGAACGGTCCGTAAGAAAGGACATCCTAGAAATACGGGGCCGTATGAATACACTTGTTAAGGGTATGAAGCAAATGTTAGTGTACTCCAAATATCGGAAATGTAAGATAGTCCTGGCCACCAAAAATATTGAATTTACGGAGGCAGACAGGAAGTTCGCTAGGGAAGAAAACCCGAAGGTTTATATCTGGGATGAACAATTTATTGAATACTATACGGATTTGGTCAAGATTATAGATGAATATGCGAAGTTTGGCCTTCTAAGTGAGATGGACATTGAACCACGGGTCAAAACCCTCGTGAATGCCCCCGCTTTTAAAGCTAAATTTGGGGACAATGCGATTTATTCCTTTCTCATTGAACCACAGAAGTTGTTAAGTGTTGCTTACGTTGCTAGGAGAGAAATGGGGAACGAACGCTACTATCAACGCATACTAAAGAGAAAAAGAATAGGTAAAATTCGGGGCTTTCTTCGCGGGGGTGGTATATTCCCAAATAATATAATAGTCTCGTTTACAAAGGCACCCAAATTTGTACAGTTTGAACAGGACTGGGAGGGCTGGCCAAGTTGGCTAGAGTTCGGCGTAATTACATTTCCTGAAACATATAGAGCCTGCTGGGTAATAGATGGTCAACATAGGTTGTATGCTTTCTCCGACCCTAAAAAGACAAATCCACCTAAGATTGCGGTGCTAGCTTTTGACCAACTTATCCCTGAAAAGCAAGCGAGGTTCTTCGTAAAAATCAACGAGGAGCAAAAACCTGTGGACCCGGACCTACTTTGGGACCTTAGGGGAGATATGAGTCCCGATAGCCCAGACGGCGTTATCTCTCAGATAGTCAAAAGGCTTGCAGAACGAGAGCCTTTTGAAGGACGTATATATATACCTCTCCGAGGAAAGAGCAAAGGGGGTCAGCTAAAGTTCTCCGGCATATGCACAGCGATAGAGGAATGCAAGTTGTCAGAAGAAGGTACTAAGCGAATGTTAAGAGCAGTAAAAAATCCGCTTTGGGATAAAGACCCGCAGAGAAGAATCCAAAAGGTAACGAGAGGACTGGAAGCATATTTCAAGATGGTCTGCGATATATTTACTGATGAACAAAAGGATGCCATTGTATTCAAGAATACATCAATTGTCGTGTTCATTGAGATATACGAGCGTATCCTTGCGACGTTAGGGCACTCGCTGACGGAAGAGGAGTATCAAAAGTATGTTGTCGCTTTTCAAAAGGCCATCCAAGACAGCTATCCACATTCTCCTAACCTCAAAAGGCTGTTAGAAAGGTGTGCTAGCAAAGGCGGTAGAAGAGTGGTAATTAGAGAGCTAGAGATAAAGATCCGTGATGCCACGGGAGACCAGAACTTTGGCGAAAGGGGTGTTGTGCCGCGAGAGGAAGAGAAGTTAACAAAATTTGAAAGAGACTTTGCCAAGTTTATTATTGATAAACTTGGGGTTCATTCTTGGGATGACTTGAGGAAGGTAGCACCCAGGGACATCTGCGGGCGTGCCTCAAGCAGGCAAGCGGCTACTATTGATGAAGCCCTGACTCTCGCTGAGTGCAAGGAGATTATCCTTCTCCCTGGGAATTGGCTGACATTTGAAGATACCTTCCTGAATGGAACAGCACGCTTTGAAGACAAGGGGAGGGTTGAAACAGTATTGGGCGAAGTTTGTCGGTATCGAAATAACGTAATACACAGGAGGCACAGTCAAATAAGATACAATGAACCTGAAATATGCGATTTACACATAGAACAGTTTAGGAAATGCGTGGGGATATAGGCCAGGGGTTGTAGGTAGGGGATTTTTTGGTAATCTTAATATATATGATTGGAGAGTAGTAAACCATTGCATAAAGCAGATGCAACTTTGCAGCCTCCACCGCCAGCAGATGAGTACAGGATAAAAAGTTTATTCTAAACCTTTTAAAGAAGCCATATCATGGACCTATTTGAGCACCAATCAGAAAAGCCTACAGATGTTCAAGCTCTGGGGGCTAGCTTGGCAAAAGAATCTTTAGAAAAAATTAAGGGACAGCTAGCGGAGTAGATAAATTTCGTCTAGCAGAAGGTGCATTATGGACATGTTTGAGCATCTTGGCATATATATGCTATAATGTATTGATTTATTAGCGATGAAGGAGTGACCAATGAAAAGAACTATGATTTATCTACCGGAGCAAACCCATCAATGGCTGAGAAAGCTAGCTTTTGAGGCAAATACCTCAATCGCTGAGCTAATCAGGCAAGCTATTGATATAGTATATGGCGAGGACATTGAGGATATTCAAGACATGGAAGAGGAACTGGCTAAATACCGTGCTCACCCTGAATCAGCAATAGACTTGGAGAGGTATCTGCGCCAGAGGAAGGTGCATGTATCAACTTAAATTAACATCCCGGGCGCAGCGCCAATTAGACAAACTTCCTGCTGAAGACCTGGGAAGAATAGTAGCTGCCATACAACAGCTTGGAGGTAACACTAGACCTTCTGGGGCAAAAAAATTAAGAGGTTCCATATACAGAATCCGAGTGGGGGACTGGCGAATAATCTACGCCGTTTTTGATAAGGACAATCTAATAATTGTTGGCAAGATAGCCAGACGCTCGAAGGATACCTGTGATAGGATGAAAGACCTGTTCAAAACCTAAAAAAGGCACATCATGGACCTATTTGAGCACCAGTCAGAAAAACAAAAGGGGAAAGAGGCGCCGCTGGCGGCGCGGATGAGACCACGTGACTTCCACGACTTTGTCGGGCAGGAGCACCTTATTGGCAAAAATCATGTGCTGCGGAAGGCTATTGACGCCGGTCAGCTGCCGTCGATCATCCTCTGGGGTCCGCCGGGCAGTGGCAAGACCACTCTGGCTTATATTATTGCCAATACCACCTCTTCCCATTTCAGCCCGGTGAGCGCCACCAGTGCCGGGGTCAGTGACCTGCGGCGTATCATTGAGGAAGCTAAAGAGCGCCGCAAGCTCTACCAGCAGAAGACTATCCTTTTTATAGATGAGATTCACCGCTTCAATAAGGCTCAGCAGGATGCGGTGCTGCCCTTCGTTGAGGACGGCACAATAACCCTGATTGGTGCCACCACCGAAAACCCCTCCTTTGAGGTTATCTCCCCTCTCCTCTCCCGATGCCAGGTCTTCACCTTAACCCCCCTTACTGAGGGTGAAATTCAGATAATAATCTTTAGAGCTATAAAGGACAAGCTAAAAGGTCTGGGGACATTGAATGTGGAGCTGGACAGTGATGCCATGGTTCATCTCATTACCATGTCCAATAATGATGCCCGGGTTGCCCTTAATGTCCTGGAGATGGCATCCCTGACGACACCCCCCGATGCTAAGGGAAAGCGCCGTATCTCATTGTCTGTCATTGAAGATGCCTTCCAGCATCGGGCTTTGCCCTATGACAAAGAAGGTGAGCAGCACTTTGACCTCATCTCTGCCCTGCACAAGTCAATGCGCGGCTCAGACCCGGATGCCTCCCTGTACTGGCTGGCAAGGATACTGGAGGGTGGGGAGGACCCGCTCTATATCGCTCGCCGTCTGGTTCGCTTTGCCACCGAGGATGTTGGTCTGGCTGACCCCCAGGCACTGGTAGTGGCTATGTCAGCCCAGCAGGCTGTCCACTTTATCGGCATGCCTGAGGGTAACCTGGCTCTGGCTGAGGCGGCTGTCTATCTGGCAACCGCCCCCAAGAGCAACTCCATATACCAGGCATACTCTCGGGTGCAGGAGGAGATTAAGCGCAGCCCCAGCCAGCCAGTGCCGCTGCACCTGCGCAACCCGGAGACGCCGCTGATGAAGGAGATGGGCTATGGCAAGGGCTATAAGTATCCCCATGATTATCCGGGCCACTTTGTTGGGCAGCCAAACTTGCCCCCTTCCCTTCAGGACAGGCGCTACTATACTCCCAGTGACCAGGGGTATGAGAGGGGGGTGGCGGAAAAGCTTAATGTCTGGCAGCAGCAGAGGAAAAGGGCGGGCAAAACCAGGCAGAAAAAGGAAACTTAAAGCAAGCCCTTTTTCTGTAGGGATGCCTTGACACTCTATAGCGTCAGCGATTATACTTACAATGCTTCTATTGGACGCTAAGTAAAAATAAAGGGGGAAGGAGAATGGCAGTCTTTGTAGCTCTAGGGACGGCAACAGATGAAGGAATAAGAAACCTGGAAGCCATGAGTCTTCGCCATAAGAAGGCAGTGGAGCGCGCCGAGGAGCGTGGTGTCAAGGTTCTAGCCAGCTATGCCCTTCTCGGTCAGTATGATTATTTGGTCATTCTTGAAGCCCCCGATGCCAAAACTGTAGCCTATGTTTTAACCAAGGAAGCGCAGGGGGGTAATGTCCGCTATCAGACACTAGCCGCCCTGCCAATGGATGAGTTTACCGAAACTGTCCAGGATTAGCATCGGCGCGGGGTGGAGCAGTGGAAGCTCGTCGGGCTCATAACCCGAAGGTCGTTGGTTCGAATCCAACCCCCGCTACCAGGAAAGTAGGGGCACAGCTTTTAAGCTGTGCCCTTTTGTTTGCCTGCTCATTATTGGCAGACGAACCCCTGAGCGTATGGAATGTAGTTACGACTTTAGAAAAGGGTTGACGCTGTCTATTTAGGCTGAGCAAGCTTTACCTTAACTGCTTGCGGACGACCATCACGTCCCTGACCCTTCTCAAATTCCACTTCCTGCCCTTCGCTAAGGCTAGCAAATTCCACTCCCTCAACATCGTTGCGATGGAAGAAGAGGTCTTCCTCCTCCTCTGTCTTGATAAACCCGTAACCACGGTCCATAAGCCGTCTGATTGTGCCCTTTGGCATAGGACACCTCCTTTCAAAAGCCACTGACTAGGCTTTAAAACTATTATACCACAAAACTAAAGTGCTATTTCTACTCCTTTCGTTACCGTTATTTAGATTTGTGCCCAAGCTTACCCCTTCATTATTGAATTGTCAACCAACCCTACAGCCGAGCCCTTATTCTATTGACAGTGGCACCGGGGATATTATATGATGGAGCAAATCTCCGAGCCATTTCTCCTGAAGGCATATCTATGGAGGATGGCCGATAGGGTATCGCTGGAAACGGTGATGCCTCCCGTGTTCGGAAAGGAGGTTGGTATTGGCTCGTGCAGCCACTGTGAGGCACCTCCTTAAAGAGGTGCCTTTCTTTGTTACTAAAGAAATGAAGAAAATCTTATTAACCTTTTTGGCAGTAACCATGCTGCTGACACTGGCAGTGGGAATAGTGGGCTGTTCACCACAACCACGCCTGAGGGTAGCCACTACCACCAGCCTCTATGACACCGGGCTGTGGAGCTACCTTGAGCCGATGTTTGAAGAGCAGTATGGCGTGGAGCTGGATATTATCTGCGCTGGCACTGGTATTGCCCTTGAGTATGGACGGAGGGGGGATGTGGATGTTATTACCATCCACTCCAGGTCCCGCGAGGAGCAGTTCGTTGCCGAGGGCTATGGTGTGGAGCGAGTGCCCTTTGCTTATAACTACTTCCTCATTGTCGGTCCGGCGGATGACCCGGCCGGCATCCAGGGGATGACCCCCGAGGACGCCTTCCAGACGCTGATGGAGACACAAAGCGGTAAGCTCGTCTCCCGTGGTGACGACTCCGGTACCCACGGCAAGGAGAGGGCAATCTGGGCAGCAGCAGGCTATGACTATGAGACTGTCACTGCCAGCGGCAACTGGTACATAGAAGCCGGCCGTGGCATGGGTCCTACCCTGCTCATGGCTAATGAGGAGCAGGCATATACCCTGACTGATATGGGCACCTTCCTTAGCTACACAGGCAAGCTAGAACTGGTGCCGATTGTGGAGGAGGGTGATATACTGCTTAATGTCTACTCCGTCATCGCCACCAACCCCCAGATGCATACTGAAGCTAACTTTGAGATGGCAAGCAACCTGATAAACTTCCTGACCTCGGAGGAGATACAGAAAATCATCGGGGCATATGGAGTTGAGCAATACGGCATGCAGTTATTCACCCCCGGCGCCGGCGTGGAACCAACCGGTTAACAGATAAAAATCCCACCAAGAGGTCTAAAAATCTTGACTGAAATATGGAGCGGCTTTGTCCGGGCAATAGAACTCATCATCTCGCTTGACCCCGAGGTCATGGAGATAGCGGGGAAGTCGCTGATGATATCGGTGACCTCCACCCTCCTTGCCTCCCTGATATGCCTGCCCCTGGCTAGCCTCATCCACTTCAACCGATTTGTAGGCAAGCGGCTGCTGATTAATTTCATCCAGACCCTCTACAGCCTGCCCACGGTGGTAGTGGGGCTGTTTGTCTTCGTCTTCTTCTCACGGGCGGGGCCCCTCGGCGGGCTGGATATCATGTTTACCCCTACCTTGATGGTGATAGGGCAGGTATTTCTTATCTTGCCGATACTGCTCGGGCTTATCATCTCAGCGCTGGGTGGGGTGGACAGGCCACTGATTGACACCGCCTTCTCACTCGGTGCCAGCAGCTTTCAGGCAGCCGTTATTATCCTCAGGGAGGCAAGGTATGCTGTAGTGGCGGCGATTATAATGGGGTTCAGCCGGGCTATCTCCGAAGTGGGGCTGGCTATCATGGTCGGCGGCAACATCAAGGGTTTTACAAGGGTGCTGACCACCGCCATATCCCTGGAGACATCCAAGGGCGAACTTGAACTCTCCATCGCCCTGGGCATTATCTTGCTTGCCATTGCCCTCATCGTCAATCTGGCACTAAATAGATTACAGCAGAGGTGAGAATGTCTTTAATAGAGATTAAAAATCTTTGCCACCGCTATAGCGGGCAAGAAGTGCTGAAAAATATTGATATGGAATTAAAGAAGGGCGAGCTCTTGGCTCTTATTGGTCCCACCGGTGCCGGCAAAACAACCCTGCTCCGCCTGATTGGCCTTCTGGAAACACCCACCTCAGGCAGGATATATTTTGATGGTATTGATGTTACCGCCTCGGGAAGAGTGAGGCTGGAGATAAGGCGGCGGCTAGCCTTTGTTCTCCAGAAGCCGGTGGTCTTTAACTTAAGTGTCTATGATAATATTGCCTGCGGCTTGAGGTGGCGGGGGCAGAGGCGGGGTGATATTAAGGAGAAGGTCAGCCGCATTCTGGAAGTAATCGGTCTATCAGCAACCGGGAATAGAAATGCCAGAACATTATCCGGTGGCGAAGCCCAGAGGGTAGCCATTGCCCGGGCGATTATTGTTGAGCCTCAGATACTGCTCCTTGATGAGCCTACTGCCAATCTTGACCCTATCTCGGTAGCCAAGATTGAGGAGCTGATATCAATTATTAGCCGCCAGTATAAGACCACTATAGTGATGGCGACCCATGACATGTCTCAGGGGCAGCGTCTGGCAGATAGAATAGGCGTGCTGGTAGATGGCAGCATGGTGCAGGTGGGAGATTCAAGGCAGGTATTCAGCTTCCCCAGAAACAGGCAGGTGGCTGAGTTTGTCGGCATTGGCAATATAATCGACGGGGTAATAGCCGCTAGTAAGGCTGGCGTGGTCACTATAAATAGCGGTGGCACTGTTATCGAGGCGATTTCAGATTACGGGGTCGGGGAGGCAGTCTCCGCCTGTATTAGACCCGAGGACATAATACTATCTTTATCCAAAACGAAAAGCAGTGCCCGCAACTCATTTACCGGGCAGGTAAAAGAGGTGGTGCTGGCTGGCTCACTGGCTCGTGTTGAGATAGACTGTGGCTTGCGGCTGGTGGCTCTGGTGACCAAGAAATCAGCCGATGAGTTAAAGTTGAAAAGCGGCCACAGGGTCTGTGCCAGCTTTAAGGCTAGCGGCGTTCATGTCATAAAAAGAAATTGACAGCTTAAATAGAAGAGTGATATTCTGGTCTGGCTGGCAGCGTAGCTCAGTGGTAGAGCAGAGGACTCATAAGCCTTTGGTCGTGGGTTCGAATCCCTCCGCTGCCACTTTTTGATTACCCTTTTTCTATAAAGGCTATAGCCAGTGCCCCTGGACCGGCATGCACCCCTAGCATAGGTCCCAACCTGGTAATTATAATCTGCTCTTTAGCAAATATGGGGGTCATACGCTCAGCCAGAGTTTGCGCTTCATCGGGTGTGGTGTTATATATGATGGCTAAATCCTGAATACTTGAGGCGCTCTGCACAAAGTCAAATAACCGGTCTATACCTTTAGAACGGCTGCGGACTTGTCCAGCCGGTACCACCTCTCCCTCTTTGATAGCAAGTATCGGTTTCACATTTAATACTGAGCCCAGTAAAGCCTTTGCCTTGCCAATACGCCCACCTAGAGCCAGGTATTTGAGGGTATCAAGAATAAAAAGCAAATGTATGCGGGGAATCATCTGTTTTACCTCACCCATCACCTGCTCTATACTTCCCCCAGCATTAGCCACTTTAGCCGCCGCTATACTTACCATTCCTAAACCCATTGTCAGTGTCTGTGAGTCAATTACCTCAATGGGACACCCCTTGCAGGCTATCTCCTTGCCCTGCAGGGCGGCATTACAGGTGCCGCTTAGTTTACCGGAGATGTGAGTGGAAACAATACCATCAGCCTCCGGTGCCAGCTTTTGATAGACATCAGCAAAATCCTGGGGCGAGGGTTGAATGGTGTTGGGGTGAACAGGGTCTTTTTGTAGCCTCTGGTAGAACTCGTCCTCACTAATGTCCACTCGGTCACGATAGGTCTCTTTACCAAAACGCACATATAAGGGCACTACGGTAATCCCCAGTTGCTTAATCAGCTGAGGTGGCAGGTCACAACTGCTATCAGTAACTATCTTTATAGCCACGATTCCCCCCTTGCTTTTTAGAATTAAACTTATTAAATTATAGAGTATCTACATATTTTGTCAATACTTACCCTCAAGAGCCGTCATATGGTAGAATGCCAGCAGGAAGGTCGGGCAGTGACAGCCGTTTTAGCCAAAGTGGATATCCACCGCTTAATACAAGGAAAGCCACCGCTGGTAGAGGGCTGTATTAACCTTGAGGAGCAGATACAGCCGAATGGGATTGACCTTACCCTGCGTGAGGTGGCACTGCTTCAGTCATCAGGCAGGATAGCCGCCGATAAGAGTCAGCGGCTGGTGTCTTCTCTAGCGCCGCTTGTTTTTGATGGGCTGGGTTTTATTGACCTGGTGGCAGGGGTTTATATTATTACCTATAATGAGGTTGTCCACCTTCCCCGGGATGTTATGGCTCTAGCCACGCCCAGGTCGAGCCTGCTTCGTTGTGGGGTTACGGTAAACACTGCTGTCTGGGATGCTGGCTACTCAGGTCGCTCCCAGTCCCTGATGGTGGTCTATAACCAGCAGGGGTTTCGTCTGCAGAGGAACGTCAGAATTGTGCAGCTTGTTTTCCTGCGCTTAACCCAGGAAACAGAAGGCTATCAGGGTGCCTATCAGGGAGAAAATACCTAACCTAGACGACGATATTTAATGCTGATGGCATCAAATGAAAGGAAGCCGGCGTTTCTCCCAGTAGTTCACCGTCAGCCTGCACCAGAACCGGCTCCGAGGATTCCACAGTGATGCTGGTTGCCTTTTCCATCCTAATCTTGGGATGGTTAATGTGAGTTCCCTTATATATTGCTGGAAATGCCTTCAGTAGCTCAAACTTGCTCATATCGCCAACGGTTATTACATCCAGCAGACTATCATTAAGTTCAGCCTGAGGGGCGACGCGCATCCCCCCACCAAAAGAGCAGCCATTGGATACCACGATGCTCAGTACACATTTAGCCTCCACCCGACCTCCCACCCTTAAGACAACCGATTTATTCCTATAGCCAAACAGGGAGCAGAGCAGGCCAGCTACATAGGGGATAGTGCCGCCGAAGTATTTGGGCCACCCCTGTGTAACCTCGACCACCCTGGCATCAAAGCCAATACCGGCGGCGTTGACAAAAAAGCGCTGCTCGAACCTACCCCCTCGCCGGTAGTTAACGACACCAATATCAATAGCCTGCCGGCGGGGGCTGGTTAAGCATGAGCAGGCTCGGGCATAATGACGGGGAATGCCGATTGAACGCGCAAAATCACTGCCGGTGCCGGTGCTTACCACACCGAGAACAGTATGCTGAGCTGCCATTGAACCAAGTATGCCATTGGCGACCTCGTTCACGGTTCCATCACCGCCAACAGCCACCAGATATCGGTAACCATCGGTGGTGGCGGCTAGGGCGAGCTCGGTAGCATGACCTACCCCCTCGGTATGCTGGTAGTCAAATGATAACCCAGCCTCCTTCAGGAGCTTATTGATAACCGGCCACTTGCGGCGTGTTGAGTAAGCACCAGCCGCTGGATTGACGATTACCTTAGCATATAGTATTGACATCGTCCTAAACAGATTAACCGTTTATCAATCTTATCACTAATGTCAAGGTGTTAATCAAGATAGCTTATTCTAGACGAGGGTCTTTTCCTGATGTCTACCTCAATACCAGCCTCCCGAAAAAGGCTGGCAAAGGAATTATCGTCATACTTACCGTAGCTGACAAATCGCTTTATCCTGGCATTTACCAGCATCTTGGCACACAAGTTGCACGGGGTATGGGTGGCATAAATAGTGCTCCCCTCAAGACTGATGCCATGGAGAGAGGCCTGTATGATGGCATTCTGCTCGGCATGGATGCCGCGGCATATCTCATGCCTTTCGCCTGATGGTATATTTAGCTCATCCCTCAAACAGCCAAGCTCAAGGCAGTCCTTGAGCCCGGAGGGAGCTCCATTATAGCCGGTAGCCAGTATATGCTTGTTCCTTACCGCCACCGCCCCGACATGATGGCGGCGGCAGGTTGAGCGTTCGGCAACCACCGCGGCTATCTTAAGAAAGTAGTCGTCAATATCTGGTCTTTTCATCTTAATACCGAGATAACCCTTTCTACTTCCTCCCTTAAGTTTTCCAGGGAGGCTTCATTGGTAACGGTAAAATCAGCCATGGCAATTGGCCCGCCCTTATTGAGATTGTCTATTTCGGCTCGGTCACGGCTGGCGGCTTCGGCTACTGTCAGGAAACGCCTTGACCGACCGGTTAAGCGACCATACCTTGTCCTCGATGGTGCCCAGACAGCGACGACATAAAAGTCTTTCCCATAATAATCCTTAAGAAAGGTGTATTCTTCCCAGGAGTAAAGCCCATCAATAACCACATCTGATTTCTTTAATGCCGAATCAATGCGGCCCAGGTTAAGTTTAGCATAGGCGGCCATGCCATGCTCTTTCCTTAAAAATTCCCTGATGCGGCGCTCGTTTTCCTCATTTAGCTTAAGGCCCTGCTTTCTGATTTCGTCATCGGTGGTATCGCCGAACCTTATTGTGGTAAAGCCACTCTCCTCAAATGCCCTGGCTGCCTCCGATTTGCCGGCACCAGTCATACCTACAATTGAGACCACCTTCATTAAACGAAACTCCTTGCCGCTTATTATAAAGAAAGTAGCCAGCGTTTGACAATAGGCTTATCCAAATCTTTGCATTTAACCTGGCATAGTGTAAGCTATAGCCGATGAGCTGGGTAAGCATAGCTGTACTGAGCGCCATTGTCCTCGGGGCAGTGAATATAATTGATAGCCACCTCCTCTCCAAAAGAATGCCCGGCTTACTAGCATTCATGCTGCCAGTAGCTATCCTTCATTTAGTCTATAGCGGGATATTATGTGCCCTCTTTCCTCTGCCTGAGGGCACTGGCATCTGGCCAATAATGGTGACTATAGCCTCGGGCGTGCTCCGCACAGCTGCCGTTATCATCATGCTTTACAGCCTGAAAAGTGAGGAGGTATCTCGGGTTATCCCCATAACCTATACCTATCCTATATTTGTGGCTATTATGGCTGCTCCGCTGCTCGGCGAGAGCCTTTATTTTCTGGAGTGGCTGGCAGTAATTATGGTGGTGGCCGGGGCGGTAATAGTCTCGCTGAAACAGAGCTCGTCCGGCTCAACTATCTGGCAGGGCAAGCTGCTCCTCTTCCTTTCCACCGCCAGTCTGCTTTTTGCCTTGGCTAATATAGCCAGCAAGTATGCTCTGCAGTACATCTCATTCTGGAATATGTTCTGGATTAGCGCCTTCTCTATGTCAGCTATCTTTCTGGCGGCATCTGCGCGGCCCCATATCTTCCGGCAGCTGATAGCTATAAAGCCGAGAGGCTCGGTAGCCGGTCTGCTCGCCCTTGATGAGACGCTGGCATCAATAGGAATAGTGCTCATGTTCTGGGCACTGGAGATGGGGCCGGTATCTCTGGTGGCCACTATTGCTAGCAGCCAACCTATGTTTGTCGTTATCTTTGCCTTTGCCTTAAGCCGCATCTTACCCATGTTTTTAGAGTGGCACCCTGGTCGGGGAATGTTGGTCCTGCGGCTGGTGGCGACGGTTATGATTGTTGGTGGTATTGCCATCATCTATCTAACCTGAGGCTGGGTAATACTGTGCTATAATTTTTGGTGAAAATGCCTGAAAAAGTTAATCTAGCTGATAAAATCAAAAAGCAGCTGCCCGCCGAGCTGGTTCATTTTATGCAGGTGGGTGGTGAGGTTGCTCATAACCAAGGGCAGAGCCTTTATCTTGTTGGTGGTGTCGTTCGCGACCTGCTTCTGGGGCGAACCAATCTTGACCTTGACCTGGTGGTGGAGGGTGACGCCATCAAGCTGGCGCAGCAGCTGACGCTTTCCTATCCCGGCAAGCTGACCACCCACCCCCGCTTTAATACGGCTAGTTTGAAGTGGGACAGATGGCGTGTTGACCTGGCTACTGCCCGCTCCGAGACCTACCTCAAGCTGGGAGCACTGCCCACAGTGTGTCCCAGCTCCATAGACAGTGACCTTTCCCGGCGCGACTTCACTATAAATGCTATGGCAGTTGGGCTTAACCCTGACGGCTACGGCGAGCTGATTGACCTTTACGGGGGTAGATGTGACCTTGAGCATAAACTCATCCGTGTCCTGCATCAGAAGAGCTTTAGTGATGATGCCACTCGTATCTGGAGGGGCTTGCGCTATCAGAGGCGGCTTGGCTTCCAGCTGGAGGAGACCACCCTCAGCCTGCTCAAGCGGGATATAGGGATGCTGGCTACCATTAGTGGCGACCGAATACGGCATGAGCTGGAGCTGGTATTAAAAGAGGAGTTTCCAGAGAAAATCCTGCTTCGGGCGGATGAGCTTAATGTTCTTAAATGGCTGCACCCATCTCTAAAAGGCAACCGCTGGCTGGCGGAAAAGTTCCAGCAGGCACGAAAGTTAAGTGCCACCCCACCACTTGAGCTTTACCTAGCTCTGCTGACATACCCCCTGACTGCTAAAGAAAATGAGCAGCTTATCTCATTCCTCAGGCTGCCCAAATCACTGGCCCAGATTCTGCGGGATAGTGCCAGCATCAAAGCCAAGCTTGGCTTGCTCTCTGTCCCCAAACTTGCCCCCAGCCGTGTCTATCGTCTTCTTTATGGCTACTCCCCGACGGCAGTAATAGCCAACATGTTAGCCAGTGACTCAGCGGTGGCTTGCCGTCACATTCAGTTGTTCCTGGATAAGCTTCGCTATATTAAACCCGCCCTCAGCGGCCAAGACCTGATAAAAATGGGCATCCCCCCCAGCCCCACCATCAAGGAGTTACTGGACAAGCTCCACCAAGCTAAGCTGGACGGGAAGGTAAGGAGTAGAAAGGATGAGGAGGAGCTATTAAGGAGCTTCGCCCCTTTTAACTCCCCTAATCCACCTGCTTGAACATAGAGCGTGGGGCACTGCAGATAGGGCATCTGTCAGGGGCTTGGGCGGCGACAGTATAGCCGCACCCCTGGCAGATAAAGTAAGGCTCACTTTTTAGCTCTTTCCCCGCCTCAACAGCTTCCAGAGCCTTTTGATACAGGCTGTATAGTGGATTTTAACCCACCTTGTCTAAAGCGGTTACTGTTTCCGCCAGATAGCATTCCAGCCCAGCCGGCTTCAGGTTTTGATAGACTCTCTCTGCTTTGGTTTTGTCCTCTGTCAGTGTGAACAGGGTCGGTCCTGAGCCAGCCAGGTGAACCCATTGCGCGCCGGCTTTTAAAAACTGCCTCCGATACTCCCCAAGCCCAGTGAAGCTGTCATCACCAACGCTGTCAAAGACATTAAACAGGCTGGTGGTTATCCCCCTCCCCCTTTTGAGCCGGGAGACAAGGTTATCTGTAATCTGCCCGTTAGTATAGTGACTGGCTTTCAGGCTGACATAGAGCCTTTTTGTTTTGTCTGGCATTCTTGGTACTGGTGGTATAAGCAAGACAGCCCACATAGGGGATAGCGGTGGTAGCGGGGTGACTATCTCGCCTCTGCCCCTGACCAGAGCTGTGCCCCGATAAAGAAAGAAAGCCACATCGGAACCTAATGACGGAGCTAGCTCGAGCAGCTGGAGCAGTGATAGCCTCAAGTTCCAGAGTTTATTAAGCCCGCGCAGGGTAGCTGCGGCATCACTGCTATCGCCGCCCAAGCCTGACAATAAGGGGATATGTTTGTTGATGGCTATCGTTGCCCCTTTAGGATATTTAGCCGTCTTCTGCAGCAGGCTGGCAGCTTTAGACACCAGACTTTTCTTCGGGAGCCACTGTGGCTGGTCACAGCTTATAGTGATGCCCTGACCCAACTGAAAGCGGAGGCAGTCACACAGGTCTATTGTCTGGATAAGGCTGCTTATCTCATGGAAGCCGTCGCCACGTTTAGCCACAACCTCAAGGGTCAGGTTTAGCTTAGCCGGCGCCAGAATATCAACCATCTCTGCCTCGGCTAAATACCTGCCACAGCCTCCCCCACTCATCAAGGGTCAGGGTCTGCGCCCGCCGTTGCTGCGCTATATCTGCCTGCTCAAGTAGTGATAGCACATCAGCTTTCTCTAGCCCCAAGCCCTGAGCTAAGGAATTGGCTATCTGCTTGCGGGAGGCACTAAAGCCAGCCCGCACCAGATTAAAGAAACCATCTCTATCGGCTACTGCTAATGCTGGCTGCGGATAGAGGTCAATCCGCAGCAGAGCAGAGTCAACCTCTGGCATGGGGTAAAAGCACCCGGCTGGTACTTGAGAGATTATCCTTGGCTTCCCGTAGAACTGCACGCTGACGCTTAACAGCCTCATCTGACCTGGCGCGGCAACAATGGTCTCCGCCACCTCCTCCTGCACCATTACTACCATAATCTGAGGTTTAACTTGAGCCTCAAGAAAGTGGCGCAGGACGGGCGAGGTAATATAATAGGGAAGGTTAGCCACCACCTTGTAGCCAGAATTAGCCGCCGCCTGCTCCTTGAGCAGGGTAGCTGGTTCAGTCTTGAGGACATCCTTATTTACAATGACCACATTACTAAAAGGAGCCAAGGTCCGCTTCAAGATGGCGGCGAGCTGGCTGTCAAGCTCAATAGCAATTACCTGGCCCGCTTGCTGTGATAACTGCCTGGTCAGGATACCCAAGCCAGGCCCTATCTCTATAATGACATCTGTCGGGGTGAGCTCGGCAGCTTCAATAATGGTTTTAAGCACTGCCTCATCAATAAGGAAGTGCTGCCCCAGTCTCTTTCTTGGCTGGAGGTTAAAGCGGCGCAGCAGCCCTTGGCTCTGATTTAGCAGTGACCCTGCTGCGGGGTGATACTTACCCCTGGCTGTTTTCTGTCTCATCTATTGGTCAACCTCAGTGAGGCCGTGCACCTGCCCTTGACCCTGCCTTGCACAACCTCAATGAGAATGCTAATCTGGGTAATACCTTTTTGTCAAGCAGTTGCTATGGTTTATTTTTTGTGGTAGAATTAAGCCTAAAGAGGCTGGGTAAGTATTATGCCATTTTATTTCGTCCCTGAAGGGATATATAATGACTATTTCATAAGTGTGCTTGGGGGGCTTGATGGTGGAGATGTAACATAGGGGAACAGCCTGAAGGAAAATCTGGGAGAGCCTCTCTAAGCGGGAGAGCTCTCTTGTTTTTAGGCAGCTAAAAGGGTTACACTGTAAAACATGGTATTAAAATATGCAGGAGACAAGAAATGATAATAATGAAGGCTGATGCTACCGAGGAGCAGATAGAAAAGGTGGTTGAAGAGATAAAAAAATGCGGCTTAAGAGCCGATGTCTCCACAGGAGCCTATCGGACAGTTATCGGGCTGGTAGGTGATGAGGGGAAGGTATCATTTGACCACTTTGCTGTTCTACCTGGGGTGAAGGAGGCGATGCGGGTTGAGATTCCATATAAGCTGATTAGCCGGGAATACAGTAAATTGTTTGAAGGGGCTGGTGAAAGCATGGTAATAAAGGTGGGAAGTATCGCTATTGGTGGTGATGAGCCGATATTTATCGCCGGGCCCTGTGCTGTGGAGAGCAAGGAGCAGCTGTTTAGGATTGCCGAAGGGATAAAGAAAGCTGGAGCTCATATCCTGAGAGGGGGTATCTTCAAGCCGAGAAGCTCGGTGCATTCCTTTCAGGGGCTGGGGGCCGGGGGGCAGGATGAGGCGAGAGAGGCACTAAGCTGGCTAGGTGAAGCCGGGCGGAAGTTTGATATGCCGGTGATAACCGAAGTCAGAGGTGAGACCCAGGTTGACCTGGTATCAGAGTATGTTGACATACTCCAGATAGGCGCCAGAAATATGTATGACCAGGACCTGCTCACCAAGATGGCAAAAAAGGGTAAACCAATTCTGTTTAAGCGCCATTTCGGCGCCGGCATTGAGGAGTTTCTCTCTTTTGCTGAGTATATTGCCGCTGAGGGCAACAAGGATATAATCCTGTGTGAGAGGGGGATACTGCCGGTTGGTAAGGGTAAAAACTATACCCGATACACCCTTGACCTGGCGGCTATCCCCGCCATCCAGAAGGAGACCTACCTGCCAGTGATGGCTGATCCCAGCCACGGGACCGGTCGCCGCGACCTTATCTTTAGTATGAGCTGTGCCGCCATCGCTGCTGGTGCCAGCGGGCTGATGGTTGAGGTGCACTATGACCCGGCAGAGGCACTGGTTGATGGTCCCCAGGCAATCACACCTGACGAGCTTAAAGAAGTCATTGATGCCTGCCAGAGAATACACCAACTGGTTGCCTCTGGGAAAGCTGATGAAAAAGGTTAGGCTAAGATTGAGCAGTAGCTATGATGTCCATATAGGTCCGGGAATGCTGACCCAGACCGGGCACTGGCTAATGGAAAGTGGACTCAGTGACCGAGCAGTAATTATTACCAACCCCATAGTAAAAGAGCTATACGGTGAGGCTCTGGAGCAGAATCTTGCCCGAGAAGGCTTTGAGGCGGTTACTCTGCAGGTTCCTGATGGCGAGGAACAGAAATCACTGGACACCGCCACCAGTCTCTATCATGAGCTGAGCAAATGCTATGCCGAAAGGACAACGCCGATTATAGCTCTTGGTGGTGGCGTTATTGGAGACCTGGCTGGATTTGTTGCCGCCACCTATCTGCGGGGGGTGCCGCTGGTGCAGATACCAACCACCCTGCTGGCACAGGTTGATAGCAGTATTGGTGGTAAGGTGGCTGTAAATCATGACCAGCTGAAGAACAAAATCGGAGCCTTCTACCAGCCAAAACTGGTAATCAGCGACATCAGCACCCTAAAGACCCTTCCTGATAAGGAATTCGCCAACGGACTAGCCGAGGTTATAAAGAGTGCCGTGGTCTGGGACAGGGAGTTCTTTACCTATCTGGAGATGAACCTTGATAGCCTGAAAGCGCTATCAGACAGAGAGCTTGAGGAAGCGGTTTTCAGGTCAGTTAAAATCAAAGCCGAGGTGGTGGAGAAGGATGAAAAGGACCTGGGTTTAAGAAGCATCTTAAACTACGGGCATACCATCGGGCATGCCATTGAGACAGCGGCTGACTTCGGGATAGGGCACGGGGAAGCTATCGCCATCGGCATGATAGCCGCCGCCAGAATCTCAAACCGTATGGGAATACTTGACATAAAAGAACTAAACCGGCTGACAGACTTCATTAGAAGAGCTGACCTGATGATAGAAACACCGCGTCTTGCCCTTGAGCGCATAATCCAGGCAGTAAGGCACGATAAAAAAGTTATGGCCGGCAAGATAAGATTTGTCCTGCCCAAAGCGATAGGGGATGTCTTTATCACCGATAAGGTAGAGCCATCTTTGATGGAGCAGGTTCTGGTAGGCTTCAATGAAGAGAGCTAGAATTTGTGCTGTTATTGCCAGTGAAGATTTGCCGGCAATAAAGAAGGTTGAGCCACTTGTTGACCTTTATGAGGTGCGTATTGACCTTATTGGTGGTGGCTGGCAAGAAGTAGCTAAAAAGCTTAAAAAGCCCTGGATAGCCTGCAACCGAATTGCCAATGAGGGGGGTGGCTGGCATAAAGATGAAGCCAGTCGAATAGAAGAGCTGCTTAAAGCAGTCGAGCTGGGGGCAGATATAATTGATATTGAGCTGGAGGCAAAGAACCTCTTTGAAACAGTGCAACTAGTCAAGGGGAAGGCAAAGTGCCTCTTATCATCCCACCACCTGACGGCAACACTGCCTCTTGCCTACTTGAAGAAGGTAGTTGAGCAGCAGTTAGCCGCCGGTGCCGACATCTGCAAGGTAATTACCACTGCCCATCAGCTTGAGGACAACCTGACTGTCCTGCAGCTCATCACCGAGTTTTCCAAGGCAAAGATAGTCGCCTTTGCCATGGGGCCTCTGGGCATTGCCAGCCGTATTCTCTGTCCGCTGGCTGGCGGCTACCTCACCTATGCCTCAATTAAGACAGGTCAGGAATCTGCCTCGGGGCAGATGACAGCCGAAGACTTAAGGAAAATCTACGCCACGGTGGAAAGTGGAAAATAAGCCTATATCAGGTAAAACCAAGATCTGCGGGGTAATTGGCGACCCGATTGAGCATACTATGTCGCCGGCAATCCATAATGCCGCCTTTAATAAACTGGGTTTGGATTATGTCTATCTCCCCTTCCAGGTAAAGAAGGAGGAGCTGGGCAGAGCTATAGAGGGTATGAGAGGCTTAAACATCAAAGGGCTAAGTGTCACCATACCCCACAAAGTGGCTGTTATCATCCTTCTGGACGAGCTGGACCACAACGCGGAGAGGATAGGTGCCATTAACACTATAACCAACGACAATGGGGTGCTCAAGGGCTACAATACCGATGCCGGTGGCTTTCGGCAAGCCCTGCTGGAGAAGGGGGTTACGCCGGAGGGGAAAAATATAGTCATTCTGGGGGCAGGCGGTGTCTCCAGGACTATCTCCTTTACCCTTGCCGAGGAGGGCGCCAGGCTGGTTATCCTCAATCGGCTGCTGGAGCTGGACTGGGCGAAGGAGCTAGCGAGCCGACTGTCACTAATCTTCAACCGCGAGTTTCCGGCGCTGGAACTGGTGGAGGGAAATCTGGCTAAGGCAATAGAGAGAGCTGATATTTTAGTCAATGCCACCAGTGTCGGCATGAGCCCTAATGTTAACGAAACCTTGGTGCCGGCCAGACTACTTAAACCCGGTCTGGTTGTCTTTGATGTTGTCTATAATCCTATCAAGACGATGCTGCTTAAAGAAGCCGAGGCGGCTGGTGCTGAAATTATCAGCGGGGTTGATATGCTGGTCTGGCAGGGGGCTTTAGCCTTCAAGATGTGGACCGGGGTTGAGGCGCCCCTGGAACTGATGCGAGAAGAGTTAATTAAGCGGCTACAGAATAATGAAAAGTAGTATTGCCCTAATTGGTTTTATGGGGGTGGGCAAGACAGCCGTGGGCAGGGTTCTGGCGAGGAAGCTAAAGCGGAAATTCGTTGAGCTTGACTCCCTGATTGAGAGGAGAGCTGGTAAGTCTATCCCTGAGATATTCCGGGAGGAGGGTGAGGTCGCCTTCCGCAAGCTTGAGATTGAGGTTACCGAAGCCGTTTCCCGAAATGGAAATCAGGTTATTGCCGCTGGTGGTGGGGTGGTGCTCAACAAAATAAATATTGACCGCCTGAAAGAGGACTCGCTGATAGTTTATCTAACCGCTCCACCAAAGGTAATCCTGAAACGAATAGAGGCTGGTGGGGAAAGACCTCTGCTTGAGGTAACCAACCCCACCCTGACTATTCAGGAACTGCTGAGCTTTAGAAAGCCCTTTTATGAGCGCGCGGCGGATATTAAAATAGATACTTCAAGACTGGATATTGACTCGGTGGTTGATGAGATAATAGCCAAGGTTAGACAGGATGCAAGTTTCGCTTTATAAGAGCAAGGTAGAGGGGAGGGCGAGAGCCCCATCCTCCAAAAGCTACACCATTCGCGGGCTGGTCTGCGCCGCTCTGGGTGAGGGTAGAAGCGAGATAGTGTACCCCTTAATCTCAGATGATACCAATGCCTTATCCACTGTGTTGGGGCAGGTCGGAGCTTCTATCCAGCAGCAACCGGACCTATGGCAGGTTAGGGGGGGTAGCTTCCACAAGCCAGATGGCGACCTTTTCTGCGGTGATTCGGCGGCAACCTTAAGATTTATGACCGCCCTTTGCTCCCTTGTTCCCGGCAGGTGCTGCCTGACGGCTGGGCCATCTCTATCAAAAAGACCGGTAAAACCACTAGTTAAGGCACTTGAACAGCTGGGAGTGGATGTCTCCTGCCAGGATGAGCTAGCTCCGGTAGTGGTTAACGGCGGCCGACTTAAGGGCGGTGTTACCGAAATAGCCGGCAATATAAGCTCTCAGTTTATCTCGGCACTGCTGTTTATAGCTCCTCTGGCTGAAGAGGGCGTTGAAATCAGGCTGACCGCTCCTTTACAATCAAAGCCCTATATCCTGATGACCATGGACTGTCTGCGTCGGTTTGGGGTAAGTGTAACTTCCTCCCCGGTACTGGATAATTTTAGAGCATCAAGGCAATCATATAGAACGGCTCAATACCGGGTGGAGGGGGACTGGTCATCGGCTTCATACCTTTTAGCGCTGGGGGCTGTTTGTGGCGAGGTGGTGGTGGATAATTTGAACCCGCAGAGTTTACAAGGCGACAAGATTATATTAGACTTCTTGAGAGATATGGGGGCTTTGGTTGACATAAACGATAATGCTATTAGAGTAAGGCAGTCAGAGCTGAAAGCGATAAAGGCTGATTTATCTGACTGCATCGACCTGTTGCCAACCATGGCAATTCTAGCGGCAACGGCCAGCGGGGTAAGCCAGTTTATCGGCATAAATAGGGCACGGCTGAAGGAGTCAAACCGTGTCTCCGCCCTGCGGGAAGGTCTGACCAAGATGGGGGTAGAAGTTACCGAGGAGAAAGACAGGCTGACTATTGTCGGCTCAAAAGTCAAGGGCTCGGCTGTTGACAGCCGGGGAGACCATCGCATTGCTATGGCCCTTGCTGTCCTTGGCTCGGCAGTCGGCAAGACGATAATAAACGATGCTGAGTGTGTCGCCAAGACATTTCCTGATTTCTGGGAGACACTGAAAAGCATCGGGGTTAAGGTGGCTGCAAATGAGTAATAGTCTGGGTGAGCTGCTTGTCATAACTAGTTTTGGTGAAAGCCATGGTCGGTGCGTCGGAGTTATTATAGACGGCTGTCCGGCTGGTCTGGCTGTCACCGAGGAAGATATCCAGAAAGAGGTGGATAGGAGAAAGGCGGGAGCCAGCCCGGCGAGCACAGCGCGGGTAGAGGCGGACAAAGTTGAGGTTCTGGCCGGCATCTTTGAGGGAAAAACAAGCGGTGCCCCTATTTGTCTTCTGATGTGGAACCGGGATGTTGACTCCAGTGAGTATGAGAGGACAAGGTTTCTAATTAGGCCAGGTCATGCCGACTATACCGCCTTTGTTAAATATGGCGGCTTTAATGACTTCCGCGGTGGGGGCAGGTTTTCGGGAAGGATAACGGCTACCTTTGTCATGGCGGGAGCAATTGCCAAAAAACTGCTCCAGCTGCTTGATATCGAGGTTATAGCTCATACTGTTGCCATCGGCGGCGTTAAAGCCAAAGCAAAGGGTTTTGATGAGATAAAGAAAAAAGCTGCCCAAAATCCACTAAAGTGCGCCGATTCAGCCGCCGCCGAAGCCATGTCTAAACTGATTGAGAAGGTCAGAGCTGAGGGGGACAGCGTCGGCGGCATTATTGAGGGTGTTGCCCTTAATGTACCGGCTGGCCTTGGAGAGCCCTCCGGCAGTCCACTGGATGGAGAATTAGCCAAAGCCCTTTTTGCCATCCCGGCGGTTAAGGGAGTTGAGTTTGGCTCTGGTTTTGCCGCCTCCAAAAAGAAGGGGTCAGAGAATAATGACCCGTTTGCTATTCAAGAGGGCAGGATTGTGACCACCACCAACAATGCCGGCGGCATACTTGGCGGTATAAGTAATGGTATGCCGATAGTAGTCAGGGTGGCGGTTAAGCCGCCATCCTCAATTGCCAAGAGCCAGCCGACAGTAAATATTCAAAAGATGGAGAAAGCCAGCCTGCTCATTAAAGGGAGGCACGATGCTTGCATCGTGCCGCGGGCGGTGGCGGTTGTGGAATCAATGATAGCACTGACTATCGGTGACTTTGCCATCAGGGCAGGACTAATACCGAGGGTGATAAAATGAGTCTGGAAAATTTAAGGAAAAAAGTAGACGAAATTGATGCCGGGATAATCAAGCTCATTGGGGAAAGGGTAAGGACTGCTGAGGAGATAGGCAGGGAGAAAAAGAGGCAGAAAAAGCAGATTGAGGACAGGAAGAGACAGGAAAGTGTTCTAGAAAATGTGAGGCGGATTGCCCACCAGGAAAAGATAAACGAAGAGGATGCCGAGCGCATCTATCGGCAGATAATGACTGCCTGCAAGAGGACACAGGAGGTAAGGGTTGCTTTCCAGGGTGAAATTGGCGCCTACAGCGAGGAGGCTGCCCTCCAGTTTTTCGGACCCTCAATCCAGCACAAGCCCTGCGAAAGCCTGGATGATGTCTTTAAGGCTGTCGAACGGGGGGAGGTGGAGTATGGCATTGTCCCCATTGAGAATTCCCTGGAAGGGAGTATCAGTCGGGTATATGACCTGTTCCTTGATTCCAGCCTTAAGGTATGCGGCGAGACAGAGCTCAGAGTTGTCCACTGCCTGATAGCCAACCCAGGAACACGGCTGGATTCAATAAAGAAGGTCTATTCCCACCCGCAGGCTCTGGGGCAGTGCAAGGCTTTCCTGAAGCACCTGAGTTGTGAGCTAATCCCAACCTATGATACCGCCGGCAGTGTCAAGATGATAAAGGAGAAGAAAATAACCGACGGCGGCGCCGTTGCCAGCGCCAGGGCGGCTGAAATCTACGGCATGGAAGTCATTGCCAAGGAGATAGAGGATAACTCAAATAATTTCACCCGCTTCTTTATCCTTTCCAAGCAGGACTCTCCGCCAACAGGCAATGACAAGACATCAATTGTTTTTTCCTTAAAACACAGACCGGGCACGCTCTATGAATCCCTCAAGGAATTTGCCAGCCGCAAGGTCAACCTGACCAAGATTGAGTCCAGACCAACTCGGCAGAAGCCATGGGAATACAACTTTTACCTTGACTTTGATGGTCATCATCAGGATAAGGTAGCCCAAGAGACGCTGGAGAGCCTGGAGGAGCACTCCCTCTTTGTCAAGGTTCTCGGCTCATACCCAAAGGCAAGGTGAAGGAAGGTTATAAGGTAAGCGGTGAGAATAGCAATAATTGGCGGCTCGGGGAGAATGGGGCGGTGGTGTGCCCGCTTTTTGCTGGATGACGGCAAGGAAGTAGTCATAACCGGCCGCAATGAAAGAAAGCTAGCCGAGGCAAAGAAGCAGCTGGGAGTGGCAACGGCAACTAACAGTGAGGCGGTAAGGGGTGCCGATGTTGTTCTGCTATCAGTGCCGATAGATAATTTTGAGGCTGTGGCTAAAGAGATTGCGCCCTATCTAAAGCCGAAGCAGGTTGTTGTTGAAATTACCTCCATCAAGGAGTCCCCGGTTGAGATAATGCACAAGTACCTGAAAACAGGGCTCACTCTGGGGGTGCACCCCATGTTTGGTCCCGGCGCCGGCTCTATTGCCAAACAGAACTTTATCCTGACACCGACCAATAAAGAGGAGAAAACCCTGGCACAGAAGGTCAGGCAGTATCTGGAGGTAAGAGAGGCCAGCGTCACCCTGATGACGCCCGGCCAGCATGATGAAATGATGGCGCTCATATTAGGACTGCCCCATTTTATTGCCATTGTGGCCGCTGATACCTTATTAAGCCGGGGCAACATCAAGCAGATGGAGGCAGTTAGCGGAACTACCTGCAAGCTTTTACTGACACTGGTGGAGGGTGTTATCTCTGAGGACCCTGAGTTTTACGCCTCTCTCCAGATGAGCCTGCCCAATATTACGGAGACGGAGAAATTATTCCAGAAAAGCGCTAAAATATGGTCCGATTTGGTTGAGAAAAAAGACCGTTCCCAATTTGTCCGTAAAATGAATGCCTTGCGGGATAAGCTCAAGAAAGACAACCCCGATTTTGGTAGAGCCTACCAC
>SOJS01000076.1 GCA_004376435.1 Dehalococcoidia bacterium | reverse complement strand
ATGTATGTAGTAAGGAATGGGTGATACGCCAGTATGACCATGAGGTGCAGGGGGGCAGTGTTCTCAAGCCGCTGGTGGGGAGGGATAATGATGGACCAGGCGATGCCGCCATCATCAAGCCAGTCCTGGACTCAAAAATGGGGGTCATTGTCGCCAATGGCATCAACCCCGGATACGGGGAGATAGACCCCTACTGGATGGCGGCATCAGCCATTGATGAAGCCTTACGGCAGATTATTGCCGTTGGTGGCAGTCTGGAGCGGGTCGCCCTTCTTGATAATTTTTGCTGGGGAAATACCAGCCGCCCCGAGATGCTGGGGGCGCTGGTCCGCGCCGCCCAGGCATGCTACGATATGGCAATTGCCTTTAAGACCCCGTTTATCTCCGGTAAGGACAGCCTCAATAACGAGTTTCACTATCAAGGCAAGACCATCTCCATCCCCCACACCCTGCTTATCTCGGCGCTCAGTGTTATGCAAGACACGGCGCAAGCGGTATCAATGGACTTCAAGCGAGCCGGCGGCCTGATTTACATCGTCGGCGCCACCAACAATGAGCTGGGAGGGTCGGAGTATTATAAAAGGCACGGTTTTATCGGCAACAGCGTACCCAAGGTAAGCCCAAAGTCAGCCAAAGAGCTCATGGAAAGGTTAAGCACCGCCAGCAATAAGGGGCTGGTCAGGGCGTGCCATGACTGCAGTGACGGCGGCATCGGCGTCGCTCTTGCCGAGATGGCGTTTGCCGGCGGGCTGGGAGCTAAAGTCTACCTTAAATCAGTGCCGCTGGGCGAACCTATTGAGCGGGATGATTTTATCCTCTTCTCGGAATCAAACAGCCGCTTCCTGGTTGAGGTGGCAGCAGAGAATAAAGACGAATTTGAAAAGATAATGGCTGGCGTAAGAATAGCTAATATCGGTCAGGTTAACGGCTCCGAAATGCTTGAGATATACGGGGTGGCGGGCGGCAGGGTGGTGGCGGCTCCCACAGGTGAATTGAAGGAGGCATGGCAGAGACCAATTAGGTGGTAAATAAAAGATGAGCCAGGTAAAAGCGCTGATACTGCGCGCCCCGGGGACAAACTGTGATGTGGAAACTGCCTTTGCCTTTGAGCAGGCAGGGGCAGTGGCTTCCCTAGTCCATATCAACCAGCTAATCCGCCATGAGCAGCGCCTCGGTGGCTACCAGATAATGGTCATCCCCGGCGGCTTTACCTACGGCGATGATATTGCCGCCGGCAAGGTGCTGGCTAACGAGCTCAGACTGAAGCTCGGCGAGGATGTAATAAGGTTTATTGAGGGCGGGGGGCTTATTTTGGGCATCTGCAACGGCTTCCAGGTGCTGGTAAAGGCTGGCATACTGCCCGAGCCGACAGATGGCAGTTTGTCAAAACTTACCCTGACCAGTAATGACTCAGGGAAGTTTGAGTGCCACTGGGTTCACCTTGAGGTAGATAAGAAAAGCCCCTGTGTCTTTACCAAGGGGATAGACAGGATGTATCTGCCCGTCGCCCATGCCGAGGGCAAGGTTATCGCCGAGCCAGAAATTTTGCCCCGATTAAATGTCGTCCTGCGCTACGCTGACAAAAAGGGAGACACTAAAGCCGGCTACCCCCACAACCCCAACGGCTCGGTGGCCAATATTGCCGGCATCAGTGATAGCTCAGGGCGAGTCTTTGCCCTGATGCCCCACCCGGAGCGCCATATCCGCGGCAGCCAGCACCCTCAGTGGACACGGCAACCAGGCAAAAAGTATGGGGACGGTTTTAAAATCTTTGCAAATGCCGTCAAGTGGGCTGAGGGTCTATAAATTGCTAGCCCAGGTCTATTACTGACCAGGGTAGTTTTTCGGTAGCATCCCACCTCTGGTGGGCGTAAAAATCAACATCCAAGCCTCTTTTTGCCACCGCCCGCCGCCAGCCGGAGAGTGATACCTCGTCTATATCAGCCA
>SOJS01000032.1 GCA_004376435.1 Dehalococcoidia bacterium | reverse complement strand
CGAACATACGCATTCGACTGCGTGGGGTTTGTTCACCAGTGAAGAGAACTCGTGTCATAGAAAAGCCCATCAGGCGAATCTGGCTACCAAGCAATGAGGTCTCAATCAACTGCCCCTCACCGGTCTTCAGCTTGTGGTACAGGCCGACTATCACCGCTTGAAAATTATGAAAGGCAGCGGGTTCGTCCCCCACAGCGATCTGCCCTGTCGTCACGCGGCTGTCTGCCTCGCCATAACTGAAGCAAATGCCGCCCATCGCCTGGGCTATGCCGTCAGTTCCCGGCAACTTGGCATTTGGCCCGTCTGGACCGTAGGCTGATGCGCTGAGATAAACGATACCGGGGTTGACCTTAACCAGGTCCTCGTAGCCACAACCAAGGCGCTGGGCTACGCCGGGACGGAAGTTCTGGGCGAAGACATCGGCATCCTTTACCAGCTTATAGAGTATCTCTCTGGCCTTCTCTGTCTTAAGGTCCAGTGTTATACACTTGAAACCACGGTTGTTCGTCTCAAAGTAGGGACTGATCGGGAAATTGGGGGACGTTCCAAGCCGTCTACCCAGTTCACCTTCCGGGGGTTCTATCTTAATTACCTCGGCCCCCAGGTCGGCCATCATGCTAAACGCGACTGGTGTCGCCTGAAACATGATAACACATACACACTTTACTCCTTCAAGTGGACCAGCCATTTTGCTATTACCTCCTTACGCAGTTTTTTCTTCTAATGGGCAAACAAATCTCCTATGCTCCACAAAAGACGCCTAGTTCGGCATCTATTCTCCAGCGAAAAGTTTTTTATAGTATTCCATTCTGCCAGCAAGTTGAGGGGCCACGACACTATTATCAGGAATAACATTAATCACCGAAGTTTTCCCTGAGCTAAAGGCTCTCTCAAGTGCCGGCCTGAGATGCTGCGGCTCGGTAACCAATTCGGTGTGGCATCCCATCTCAGCAAATATTTTGTCATACCTGATATCGGGCAGTATACCCCAGTCACAATTCTTCACGTCCTCTGGCAGAATCCCCTTTTGCGCTGCGTCACCCATCCAGCTACTGTTGTTGAAAAGCAAGTAACACGCCGGGATGTTGTAGCGGGCCGCGGTCTCAATATCCCAGCCGGCAATACCCATACCACCGTCACCCAGAAGGTCGACCACCTGCTTCCCCGGTCTGGCTAATTGAGCGCCCATGGCGATACCAACGCCGTGGCCAACACCGCTCCAGGTGGCGCCATCCAGTATCTGTCCGGCAAAGGAAGCCTTTATCTTGTCAGTGGCGAATCCGGCCATGCAAAAAGAGTCCAGAATAACAGTGGCATCTTTATCCAGGAAATCGAAAAGCTCAGCCGCCACGAAATGAGGGTTAATAGGCTTGTTATCGCGCACCTCATCTATAAGCGCTTTTCCCTTAGCTCTGTCTTCCTCTTTCACCTTGTTCACTATACTCAACCACTCACTTCTGTCCGGCTTGCTTTTCATCATGTCCTTGGCACAGTCTATCATCTGCCGCAAGACCGGCTTGGGACTGCCAAAAATTGATAGCTCGCTGGACAGTCTGGTGGTTAGTTCCTCAGGGTCTTCAGATACCTGAATATACCTGACATTCTCAACTGGAAAACGTGGTGGCATACCAAAGCCCTCAAGCATATTCATTTTCAAGCCGAAGATGGCGATTACATCAGCCTGCATCTGAATAGGCCTTCGGAAGCCAGCACCGAAGGCTAACGGGTGGTCCTCAGGCACAGCCCCCCTGCCCATTCTCCGGGTCAGTACCGGAATATCAAGCAGTTCAACGAATTCCCTGAGTTCCTCTGATGCATCAGACCAGTAAATACCATCACCACCGATAATCACCGGTTTTTTGGCTTCAAGTAACATGCGCGTTGCTTTTTCTATCATTTGCGGGTCGCCGGCTGGTCGGGATGGAGCGGCACAGAGGCCATGCGGCAAGTAGCCTCGCA
>SOJS01000080.1 GCA_004376435.1 Dehalococcoidia bacterium | reverse complement strand
CATAGGCTACGATTTCAGCCAGAATGGCTGCCCCCCGCTTTGGGGCATGGGCAAGGTTTTCCAGGACAAGGATGCCGGCGCCATCACTAATGACAAAGCCGTCGCGTTGGGCATCAAAGGGACGGGAAGCCTGCTGGGGAGCATCGTTTCTGGTTGAGATTGCTCTGAGGGCACTGAAGGCGGTAATGCCGATGGCGTTTATTATTGCCTCACTACCGCCGGCAATCATCGCCTGGGCATCACCCTGTCTGACGAGTTCACAGGCAGCGCCGATAGCATCCGAACCGCTGGAGCAGGCTGATGTAGTACACAGGTTCAGTCCTTTAATGCCCAGTGTTATAGATGCCTGGGCAGCCGCCATATCAGATATCATCATTGGTGCCAGGAAGGGGCTCACTCTATCTGCCCCCTTTTCCAGCATCAGCTTAATCTGGTCAAAGAGAGTGGTTAAACCGCCAATGCCGCTACCAATTATGATACCAATGTCGTTCTGATTGCTGGCGTCAATCTTGAGCCCTGATTGCTCCACTGCCTGAAGAGCGGCCACTACTGCCAGTTGGGCAAAGCGGTCCATGCGGCGGGCTTCCTTACGGTCAATATAGTTAGTCGGCTCAAATCCCTTCACCTCACCGGCGAACTTAGTCTCCAGATTCTCAGCATCAAAAAGGGTTATGTAGTCAATGCCAGATTTACCGGCAATAGCCCCCTGCCAGGTAGTGGACATGTCCAGACCAAGGGGGGAGAGAACACCGATACCGGTAACCACAACCCTATTTCTGGAATTATCACCTGTCTTCATCCCGTTAATCACCTCCAGAAGCTGCTGATTTTTTAAAAAGTCCAAATTTAATGGTTAGTTACAAATTTTACTATAATTTCAACATTCTGGCAAGGTGGCGTTAGGGACACAAAAAAGGGGCTCTGAAGCTTCATTTACAGTTAACCAGACTTATGCTATAATTTCTTGTCTTGTGATATACTTAATGGTTGTCAAGTAATAAGGGGCATAATTTGGACAAAGAAAAGAAGCAGGAAATCATAAAAAATTTTCAACACCACGAAAAAGATGGCGGCTCAACCGAGGTTCAGGTAGCCCTGCTCACGGAAAGGATAAACCAACTGACCGAACATATGAAGGCTAACCGCCATGATTACCATACCCAGCGCGGGCTAATCAAGCTGGTGGGGCAGAGAAAGCGGCTACTATCTTATCTGAGCCGAGAGGATGTCGGGCGTTACCACAGCCTGATTACCAAACTCGGTCTGCGCAAATAAGGTTTTGGAGGATTTTGTGACAAAACCTAATTCCTTTGAACTAGAACTTGGCGGTAGAAAGCTTGTTATAGATTCCGGCAAGCTCGCCGGACAGGCAAATGGGGCGGTAACCGTCCGCTACCAGGACACCGTGGTTCTGGTTACTGTCTGTTTAAGTCCGGATGTGCGGGAGGGGGTGGACTTTCTACCGCTGACCATTGACTATGAAGAGAGGCTATATGCCGCTGGCAAAATTCCCGGCGGCTTTATCCGAAGGGAGGGGCGTCCCAGTCAGGAGGCAACCCTAGCCAGCCGTCTTACTGACCGCCCACTGCGCCCACTGCTGCCCAAGGGGTGGCGTAATGACATTCAGCTAGTGATTACCGTCCTTTCTGCTGACCAGGAAAACGACCCTGATATTCTGGCGGTTATCGGCGGCTCAGCTGCCCTATCTATGTCGGAAATGCCATTTGATGGTCCGGTGGCAGCCGTTCGCATTGGCTATATTAACGATGAGCTGGCATTAAACCCAACACTAGCCCAGCTTGAAGATAGCCGGCTTGACCTTGTCGTCGTCAGCACTAAAAAGGCAATAGTGATGGTAGAGGCAGGAGCCAGTGAGGCCTCAGAGGATACTGTTATCAAGGCAATTGAGCTCGGGCACGAGGCAAATCAGGAGATTATCAAGCTCCAGGAGAAGCTGGTGCAGGCTTATGGCAAGCCCAAGCTGGAAGCCCCGGTTATTGAGATTAACGATGAGTTGGTAGCCGCCATGTCGCCCATAGTTAATGGCGCTCTGGCTCAGGCTTTAAACCAGCCAGAGAAATCAAAGCGTGAGACGGCACTCAATAGCCTCAAGAAAGAGCTGGTGGAGAGCTTAGGCGAGAAATTTTCTGAAGAGGATATCCTAGCCGCTTTTGAGTCAAGAGTTAGCGCCGAGGTCAGAAATAATATCCTAAATAAGGGGCAGCGTGTTGATGGCCGTGGCCTTAGCGATATCCGACCCATCAGCTGCGAGGTGGACCTGCTGCCCCGCACCCATGGCTCCGCCCTTTTCACCAGAGGTCAGACACAGGTGCTCACCATCACCACGCTGGGTTCTATCAAGAAGGAACAGCCTCTTGACGGGCTGGGGATAGAGGAGTCAAAGCGCTTTATCCACCACTACAACTTCCCGCCCTTCTCCAGTGGTGAGGTGAAGCGCATCGGCACACCCGGTCGCCGCGAGATTGGTCATGGTGCCCTGGCTGAAAGAGCCATTGCCCCGGTGCTGCCCAGAGATGAAGACTTCCCCTACACTATCCGCCTCGTCTCCGAGGTCTTAAGCTCAAACGGCTCCACCTCAATGGCCAGTGTCTGCGCCTCAAGCCTATCTTTAATGGATACCGGCATACCGATAAAGAGAGCCGTAGCCGGGGTGGCGATAGGCTTGGTTACGGGAGAGAATGATAAATACGCTATTTTAACTGATATTGAAGGACTAGAGGATGCCTACGGCGATATGGACTTCAAGGTAGCCGGCACCAGTGAAGGCATTACGGCACTACAATTTGATATAAAACTCAAGGGAATAAGCCTTGAAATCATAAAAGAGGCGCTAGACCAAGCCCGCCAGGCTCGCCTGAAAATCCTGGAGGTAATGGGGCAGACCATCAGCTCCAGCCGACCTGAAATCTGCCGCTACGCACCAAGAATGCACAAATTAATGATTGACCCGGATAAAATTGGCGCTGTCATTGGTAGCGGCGGCAAGACAATCAGGTCAATTATTGAAGAGACGAAAACGACCATTGATATTGAGAATGATGGCACGGTGATTATCGGCTCACCTGATGAAGCCGCCACCAATAAAGCCATTAAAATCATTGAAGACCTAACTAAAGACATAGAGGTTGGCACTATCTATACCGGCAAGGTAACCCGCCTCATGCCTTTCGGCGCTTTTGTGGAAATTCTGCCCGGCAAAGATGGTATGGTTCACATTAGCGAGCTGGCTGACTACCGAGTAGGTAAGGTTGAGGATATAGTTAGAGTGGGCGACGAGGTTACGGTTAAGGTGATTGATATTGACAGCATGGGCAAGGTAAAATTGTCACGACGAGCGTTGCTGGAAGAGCCATCCCAACTGGCTGACGGCGAGGTAAGGGGCTCATCAAACTACCCGTTTCGAAAGCAACGCGACGCCCGCCCTTCCCGTCCCCGCCACCCCTGATAGAAGAAGGCTGATACCATGATAAAGGTAGTAGTTCAGGGTGCATCAGGCAGAGTAGGGCAAGAGGTGGTTAATGCCCTGTGCCATGAACCGGAGATGGAACTAGTAGGCGCTGTTGAGCTAAAGGTTAGCGGCGACCATCTGCCGCTGCCTGATGGCTCGGGCAGCGTCCCCCTTTCTTCTGATTTAGACTTTATTCTTGCCAAGTGCCGCCCCGATGTGGTGGTAGACTTTACCACCAAAAAGGCGGCCATGGCGGCGGTGCCTCTGGCTACCAAGCAGGGTGTTAACCTGGTGATAGGCACCACCGGCTTAACCGCTGATGACCTTAGCCAGATTGACCACCTGGCCATAGCCAATAAAGTGGGGGCGGTAGTGGCGCCCAACTTTGCCCTGGGAGCAGTGCTCATGATACACCTGGCCAAGGCAGCCGCCAAATACTTTGACTATGCCGAGATTATAGAGCTGCACCACCACCGCAAGGCTGATGCCCCTTCCGGGACAGCCCTGACCACTGCCAGAGAGATGGCTAAAGCCAGAGGTAAGCCTTTCAGCCGCCCATCAGAGGAGAAAGGGGAGTTAACCAGCCGCGGGGAGCAGATTGAAGGTATTGCTATTCACAGCGTGCGCCTGCCCGGGCTTATGGCACACCAGAAGGTAATACTAGGTAAAGCCGGGCAAACACTGAGCATATGCCATGACACCATCAGCCGTGAGTGCTATATGCCCGGTGTCATGCTAGCCATCAAGGAAGTGGTCAAGCGCCAGGGGCTGGTCTATGGTCTCGATACCCTGCTTGGATTATAGGAGAAGAGATGGACGGGTATAGGGTAGCTGTTGTTGGTGCTACCGGCTTGGTAGGGCAAGAGTTCATCAAGGTGCTGGAGGAGCGCAGCTTCCCCATGACCTCAATCCACCTTTTAGCTTCAGACCGCTCTGCTGGTAAGAAGCTGTTTGTCAATCACCGCGAGATTGAGGTTAAAGAGACGGCTCCGGAGTCGTTTAAGAAAATAGATATTGCCCTCTTCTCCGCCGGCTCCGAGAACAGCCGTTACTTCTCGCCAATAGCGGCGCGGGCAGGAGCCGTGGTTATTGATAATAGCTCCGCCTTCAGAATGGTGCCGGCGGTGCCGCTGGTGGTGCCTGAGGTCAATGCGGAAGATATTAAATGGCATAAGGGGATTATCGCTAATCCCAACTGCTCCACCATTCAGGCAGTGGTGGTTCTCTACCCCCTGCACCAGGCTAACCCTATTAAGCGCATTATTTTTGATACCTACCAGTCAGTGTCAGGCACCGGTGCCGCCGCCGTTGAGGAGCTAACAGTGCAGGCTAAGCAGGTGCTGGATGGGCAGGCGACCACCCCCCATGTCTATCCCCACCAGATAGCCTTTAATGTGCTGCCAGAAATAGATGTTTTTCTGGATAATGGCTACACCAAAGAGGAGTGGAAGATGGTGGAGGAAACGAGAAAGATAATGCACGCTGATGATATTGCCATTTCCGCCACCTGTGTGCGCGTCCCGGTATTCACCGGACACAGTGAGGCTATCCATGTAGAATTCTCCCAGCCTATATCCCCCGATGAGGCGCGCCATATTCTTGCCCAGGCACCGGGGGTCAAATTACTGGATGACACCGCCATCAGCCTTTATCCTCACCCCTGGTCAGTCGCCGGCAGCGATGAGGTCTTTGTCGGGCGGATTCGCCGTGACGCCTCCCAGCCCAATAGTCTGGTTATGTGGGTGGTGGCTGACAATCTGCGCAAGGGAGCTGCTCTAAATGCCATCCAGATTGCTGAGGAAATGATTAAGCATGACTGGGTAAAGCCGGGAGGTGCCAAATGAAGGAAGTGGGTCGTCTGTTGACAGCTATGGTAACGCCTTTTGATGAAGGGGGGAAGGTTGATTATGAGCAGGCAAAAAGGCTCGCCCTAGCCCTGCTCAACTCAGGCAGTGATGGGCTGGTAATCTCAGGCACCACGGGAGAATCGCCCACCCTTAGCCGACAGGAGAAGCTACGCCTTTTTGGTGAGATAAAATCAGCCGTTGGTGACAAGGGAGCTGTCATTGCCGGTAGCGGTAGTTACAATACTGCTGAGAGCCTGGAACTGACCAAGGAAGCGGAGAGGGCAGGGGTTGATGCCTGCTTGTTAGTTGTTCCCTACTACAATAAACCAAGTCAGGACGGCTTATACCAGCATTTTAAGACCATTGCCCGAGGGGTTAACCTGCCCTGTATCCTCTATAATGTGCCGTCACGCACCATCACCAGCCTTTCCGCCGAGACGACGGTCAAACTAAGCCGGGTAGATAATATTATCGGGACCAAGGAAGCCAGTGGTAATCTGGGTCAAATTGCCCGAATTATCAGTAACGCCCGAGATGGCTTTATCGTCTGGAGTGGCAATGATGGTGATACCCTGCCCATACTAGCCCTGGGCGGCTACGGTGTTATCAGTGTTGCCTCCCATCTGGTTGGCAACCAGATAAAGGGGATGATGGATAGCTTTTTCAGCGGCAAAATGAAGGAAGCCGCCACCACCCACCGCCACCTTCTCCCCCTGATTAACGCCCTCTTTATTGCCTCCAACCCCACCCCACTAAAATATGCCCTAAACTTTATTGGCTTTAATGTCGGCCAGCCACGCCTGCCGCTTACCGAGCCTGATGAAAAAGCAGCCGCCATTATCAGAGAGACCTTAAAAAACTACCACATTGACCTGCCGCTTGGCTGATACTACCAGTTAGACCCCCTAAAGATGGTCTGCCCCCGCCCCCGCCCCACCGAGATGATACTAACCGGGCAGGAAACTATCTCCTCTAACCTGTCTACATACTGGCGGGCTTCAGCCGGCAGCTGCTGGTATTTTCGGATATGGCTGATAGTCGCCTGCCAGCCCGGCAGCTCCTTATAGATAGGCTGGCATTTCTCCAAGGCGGCGATACTGCCAGGAAAATAATCAATGGTCTCCCCATTAAGCTTATAGCCAACACATATCTTCAGACGAGAGAAGGTATCAAGAACATCAAGGCGGGTGATGACTGCCTCGGTAAAGCCATTGATTCGGCTGCTGAAGCTGGCGGCGACGGCATCAAACCAGCCACAGCGGCGGGGTCTGCCGGTAGTGGCGCCATACTCATGGGCTCGCTCCCGAATCATGTCACCAACCTCATCGGCAAGCTCAGTGGGCATGGGACCGCTGCCAACCCGGGTGCAGTAAGCCTTAAACACCCCCAGTATGCGGTCAATCCGGCTGGGACCGACACCGGCGCCGAGACAGCCGCCACCGGCCAGTGGCGATGAGGAGGTGGTGTAAGGGTAAGTGCCAAAATCGGGGTCAAGCAGGCTCCCCTGGGCGCCCTCCAGCATAACCAGCTCCCCCCTGTCTAAGGCTTCGGCGACCATTATTGTTGTCTCCCGGATAAGCGGCGCTAAATAGTCGGCATAGCGGCAGTAATCTTGATATACCTTTTCCAGAGATAGAGGGTCAGCTCCATAGACCTTGGTCAAAATAGCGTTTTTATAGTCCAGAACAGAGCCCAGCCGTTCCCGCAGCGCCTCCTTATCAAGAAGGTCACCGGCTCTAATGCCCAGCCTGGCTATTTTATCAGCGAAGGCAGGACCGATGCCCTTACGGGTGGTGCCCAGTGCCTTCCCCGCCCGTGCCTCCTCCTCAAGACCATCAAGCAGGGTGTGATAGGGCATAATCAGGTGAGCGCGGTCACTGATAAACAGCCGGGATGTGTCCACACCGCGCTCGTTTAGCTGGTTTACCTCATCAATGAGCACCGCCGGGTTAACCACCACCCCGTTGCCAATCAGACAAACAGTATGGGCATAAAAAATACCGGCCGGGACAATGTGCAGCTTAAATTCGCCATAGGGGTTGACCACGGTATGGCCGGCATTATCACCTCCGGAGAAACGCACTATCAAATTGGCTTTCTCCGCCAGCAGGTCAACCACTTTGCCCTTGCCTTCATCCCCCCACTGCGCCCCAATAACAGCGATAATTGGCATCACTTCTCCTAAAAGCTATTTAACCCTTGTCTGCCGCCAGACATAAAACAGCCTCTGGCCGGCAGTGATAAAGCTAAAAACAGCTACCACGCTCAAGGCAATAACAAGCTGGTTGAGCAAAAGCCCCAGCGCCAGCACCGCCACCCTCTCGGCTCGGGTAAATAACCCAACGGCACACTCTACACCGGCTGCCTCTGCCCTAGCTCTAATATAACTCACCAGCATGGAACTTATCAAGACCGCCCCGACCAGTAAAATGGGGATAGCTGAGCCCTCTCTGGTATAGAGCACCAGAATGCCCAGCAGCACTGCCGCCTCAGATAGACGGTCAAGGGTGGAGTCAAGGATAGCGCCAAAGCGGCTCGTCCGCTTGGTGTAGCGAGCCAGGGCACCATCCAGAATATCAAAAAAGCCAGCCACCAGCACCGCCACCCCGGCGGCAAGAAGAAGCCCACTTCCAATAAGCACCGCCGCACCCACGGCTATCAGGAAGCCAATCAAGGTTAGGGTGGTGGGTGTTATTGATGTCCTTGCTAGAAGCCACGCCACCGGCTCAGTAAGGCGATTGGCGATAGCCTTACGAATATCAGCTAGCGCCAATTTTTGCCCTCCGCTAACAGCACTACCTTCCACCCTTCTGCCCAGCCAAAGACAATTTCCTTTCACTTTCCTGAAAGCGCTTTTTCCACGGAGGCTCACTAAGCACCCTGAGATAATAGTCAAGTATCCGCCGGGCAATGTGTTCCCAGCTATAATCAGCCGCCGTAATTCTTCCCTTGGCAGCCATTTTTCGGCGGAGGGGTTTGTCATTCATAAGGGAAAGCAGGCTTGAGGCTAGCTTTATCTCATCCTTGGGGGGCACCAGCCAGCCATCAACACCGTGGGTTATGACACTGGCATAACCCTCTATATTAGAGGCAACAACGGGCGTACCGACAGCCATTGCCTCAAGCAAAACAATGCCGAAGCTTTCCTGGCCGGTCGCTGGAGCACAGAAAATATCAGCCGTCTTATAGTATCGGGGGAGCTCATCATCCTCAACATAGCCAACAAAGACGACATCCTCCAGGCCAGCACGCCTGACCTGCTTCTCATACTTACGCCGCAGTCTGGTGCCGGGACCGACGATAATGAGTCGGCAGTTGGCAAATTCCCTTTTAACCTGCTCATAGGCTTTAATCAGATAGCCCGCACCCTTGCGCTTCTCCAGCCGACCGACAAAGAGGATGTTTAGCTTGCCATCGCTGAACTCCTCAATCGGAGGTACATCAGGTGAGAAGCGCTCCAAATCAACACCATTGGGGATAATGTTGTAATATCCCGGGACATGCTTTTGGACAAACTCGGTGGCTGGTTTAGAAACGGCAATCTTGCCATCAAGTTTGCGCAGCCGCCGCTTTAGCATCATCGTGCTAATCGGCCGGCCGAAGTTATAGCCAGGTCTGCCCTGGCAGGCATGAAATGTGCCCACATTGGCCGTATTTGAGAAGCGAAGCACGGCACTGCATAGCATGGGCATAAAAGGCTCATGAAGGTGGACAATATCAAACTTCTCCCTATCAAGCACTTCCTTTATTCTGGATGCCAGCCGGAGTGATATGGTAACACGGGCAATGGAGCCACTGGTAGGAATGGGGCGAGGCTTGCCGATAGGTATAAATCTATCGCCAAACCTGGAAATAGCTTTGGAGGCGGGGGCGATGATCCTAACCTGGTGACCCATCTTGGTAAAGCGGTGCTCCAGTGCCGAGATATGGTTGGCAACACCACCAGGGTAGGCAAAGTCATAGGGAGAGACCAGTGCTATCTTCATTTGTCGCCGCCAAAGCACCTCCGAGGAAATTCAAGCGGTGGTTACTGGCTAACCTGCCCACCACTAGCAATAAACTCCTCCACCATCTGGCGGGCTTCATCATCAGTATACTGGATGGGTGGTGATTTCATAAAGTAGGCAGATGGAGCTATTAGAGTCCCTTTCAGTCCCCGGTCTAGGGCAAGTTTGCAGCACCTGATAGCATCAATAACCACGCCGGCTGAGTTGGGGCTATCCCAAACCTCAAGCTTCAACTCCAGATCTAAGGGGACATCGCCAAAGGTCCTTCCCTCCATCCTGATATGGCAGAACTTGCGGTCCTTGAGCCAGGGGACATAATCACTGGGACCGACATGGATATCATCTTCCGCCAGCTTGTAATCCAGCTGGGAGGTAACGGCATTGGTCTTTGATATCTTCTTGGATTCCAGCCGTTCCCGCTCCAGCATATTAAGGAAGTCGGTGTTGCCGCCAAAGTTTAACTGATAGGTCCGCTCCAGCTTGACGCCGCGGTCTTTGAAGAGGCGGGTAAGGACGCGGTGGACAATGGTTGCCCCCACCTGGGATTTTATGTCATCGCCGATAATCGGCAGCCCTCTTTGAGTGAAGCGCTCCTGCCAGTATTCCTCGCGGGCAATAAAAACGGGAATGCAGTTGACAAAGCCACAGCCAGCCGCCAGCACCTGCTCAATATACCACTTGGTCGCCTCCTCACTGCCGACAGGCAGATAGTTAATGACGACATCAGTCTTGGTTTCCTTGAGGATGCTAACTATATCAGCCGTTGGTCCCGGCGCCTTCTTTATTATCTGGGACAGATACTTGCCCAGACCATCATGGGTCATACCGCGCTCAACCTTAACGCCGCTACTGGGCACCTCGCAGAACTTAAAGGTATTATTGGGCGGGGTAAAAATGGCTCTGGATAAGTCCTTACCGACCTTGTTCTTATCAATATCAAAGGCGGCGACAAATTTGATGTCGCTTATGTGGTAGCCGCCCAGATTAACATGCATCAGCCCGGGCACAAGCTCACCCTCTTTTGCCCCTTTATAGTAGTGAACGCCCTGAACCAGTGATGAGGCACAATTACCGACCCCGATTATGGCTACATTTATATTACCCAAGACCCGACTGCCCCCTTTCTAATATCAAAGGCTTGCCCCGGCTATCTTCTTTATGTTATTCTCAACTAGCAATATCATCAGAGGTCCAAAGTGGTCTATGATTTTCACACCCATACTTCACTAAGTGATGGTAGCCTGCTACCTATTGAGCTTATCAGGCGCGCCCTGGTTAATAACTACCGCGCCATTGCCCTTACCGACCACGCCGCTAGCGGCGAATTAGAGCGTATTATCCAAGAGACAGCCACGGCTTGTGCCCTGGCCCGCTCCTACTGGGATATTTTAGCTATCCCCGGCATAGAACTTACTCATGTGCCGGCTGGTGCCATTGCCCAAACAGCCAAAAAGGCCAAGGAGCTGGGAGCCTGGATTGTAGTCGTCCACGGCGAAACAATCGTCGAACCGGTGGAGAAGGGCACAAATTTAGCTGCACTCCATAGCCCCTATGTTGATATTCTGGCTCACCCCGGACTTTTAAGTCCGGAGGAAGCCCAGCTTGCCGCCGCCAAAGGCATCTTCCTTGAAATCAGCACCCGAAAAGGGCACTGCCTCACCAACGGGCATATCGCCTCTTTAGCCCAGCAAGCAGGAGCCAAACTCCTTTTAAATTCTGATGCTCACAATGAACAAGACCTGCTTACCGCCTCCCTGGCTGATGCCACTACTCACGGTGCCGGTCTCAATAATACTGCCTGCAAGCAGGTCCTAACAACAAATCCACGGACTTTAATCAAAAACCTGCCTTCTAGCCACCAGGGCTAGCATCAACCCCTGCCATCACAAAATAATTGGACTTTGGCTAATTAGCCCTGTCCAATTCTAAATACCTTAGTCCCACACACGGGGCAAACCCCCTGTGTTGCCGGTCTCCCGTTTTTGAGGGTAACACGCTGGGGGTTCTTTATCTCCCTCTTTGTTCGACACTTAAAACAATATGCTTGCATCTATAATCACCTCCTTCTTGGCATCCGTTGAACTATACCCCTATTATACGTAAGCTGTCAAGCCTTGTTAAATACCATTAGCAGTTAAAAAACCTTCTTCGGTCGCCATTGCCCCTTTTCCCGATTAAATGTTAGCACCCCCAGGAAATGACCATCACCGTTATAGGCACGGCAGCAGTTGCCTGTTCTCGGCTGGGGGCTATCAGCCAGCTTTAAATCCAGAGGGCGGCCGTTCTTGATATCATCCTCAGCGGCATCGTCGACCACCACCGCCTCCCAGTCCGAAAGCACAGCATCTATGGGGTAGACAAAGCGCTGCCAGTAGCCATAGCCGAAGGCATCCTCAAGCTGGTGCAGGGAAACGGCGTCTTTGATATCAAAAATGCCGCAGCGCTGGCGGACTAGCCCTTTCAGATTAGCGCCACAACCAAGCGCCTGCCCCAAATCGTGAGCCAGCGAGCGGATATAAGTGCCCTTGCCACAGACTACCTCCAATGTGACCAATGGTGGCTGGTAGTCTACAATCTTGAGGTGATAGACTTTAGCTTCTCGGCTCTTCCGCTCAACCTCAATACCCGCCCGCGCCAGCTGGTAAAGCCGCTTACCCTGATGCTTGACGGCGCTATACATGGGGGGTGTCTGCTTAATTGAGCCGCAAAAAGAGGCAAGCGCTGACTTAAGCCTTTGCCGGCCAATACCGGCGGGGTCTCCTGTCTGGGTAACCTGGCCGCTGGCATCGTAGGTGTCGGTAGCTACCCCCAATTCAATCTCTGCCCGGTAAGTTTTGGTATCGGCAACTAAAAACTCAATCAGCCGTGTTCCCTGACCGAGACAAACAGGCAGAACACCACTAGCCATCGGGTCAAGGGTGCCGGCATGCCCGACACGCCGCTCCCGGCTCAGCTGCTTTACCCTGGCAACAACACCAAAGGAGGTTATACCCTGAGGCTTGTTAATATTTAGAAAGCCGTCCATTATCAAGGGCGCTTCTGGTCAGGGGCGCTATCCGTGGTGGCCTGGTCAATTAACTCCAGCAGGCGAGCCCCCTGCTCAATAGAGCCATCCCAGTGAAAGCTCAATTCCGGAATGAAGCGTAGCTTTAACCGCTTCGCCAGCTGGCGGCGGAAGAAGCCAGAAGCAGCCGCCAGCCCCTTCATTGTCTCCTGCTTCTCTTCCTCGCTGCCGATATGGCTGACAAATATGCGGGCATATTTTAGGTCAGGCGAGATAGAGACCTCGGTAATAGCAACAAAACTGCCAAGTCGGGGGTCTTTGACTTGGCGCTGCAGTAACTGGCTAATCTCTTGGCGAATAAGGTTATTCAACCGCTCAATACGGCGTGCCATAACTTTTGCCTCTCAAAAAGGGCTTCAATTTTTAGTGGCGGCTTACCTCTTAGCCCTCTCTCTGGTGAAGAATTCCAGTATATCACCTTCCTGAAACTCATTAAAATCCTCAACCCCCACCCCACACTCATAGCCAGCGGTCACCTCTTTGGCATCATCCTTAAAGCGCCTCAGGCTGCCAACTACTGATTCGCCCACCACCTCCTCCCCCCGTTTTACCCTAACCAAGGCACCCCGGCTTGTCTTACCCTCGCTAACATGGACACCGGCCACCTTTTTCCATTTGCTGCTGGAAAAGATTTCCCTCACTTCAGCCCGCCCTTCCACAACCTCAACATAGGACGGCTCCAGAAGACCCTTGAGCGCTTTACTAACATCATCCACCAGATTATAAATTACATCGTAGCGGCGGATATCAACTCCCTCCATGCCAGCCAGCCGCTTTGCCCCCGCCTCCGAGCTAACACCAAAACCAATAATGAGTCCCTTAGAGGCGGTAGCCAGCATAACATCACCCTCAGTAATATTACCGGTATCGCTACGGATAACCCTGACCTGAACCTCCTCTGTCCCCAACTGCTCTAATGAGATTCTTATTGGCTCAATACTGCCCTGAACATCAGTCTTGAGAATAACATCAAGCTCCTTTACCTTACCGGCACTTATCTGGTCATAGAGATTATCCAGGCTTATCGCCTTTGATGACTGTGCTTTCTGAAGTTGCCCCTGTACCAAAGCCCGTGCCCGGCGTTCACCGGCAACAACATTCAGGGTATCCCCTACCTTGGGCACATCTTTTAAGCCCAAAATCTCAACCGGAGTCGCCGGCTCAGCCTTTCTCACTCGCTTACCAATATCATTAAACATAGCCCTTACCCTGCCCCAGCTAGTGCCGACGACAACATTATCACCAACCCTCAAGGTGCCGCTATGAACCAGTACTGTCGCCAGTGGTCCCTGGCTCTTATCCAGCCTGGCTTCAATAACCACCCCCACCGCCGGCTGAGACGGGTTTGCCTTAAGCTCCTCCACCTCAGCCACCACCAGCAGGTTTTCCAGAAGTTCGGTGATACCTGCCTTCTCCTTGGCGGAGACGGGGACACAGACAATATCACCCCCCCACTCCTCAATAAGCAAACCAGCATCAGCTAGCTGTTGCTTGACCAGTTCCAGGTTGGCATCGGCTTTGTCAATCTTATTAATCGCCACCACAATCGGCACTCCCGCCGCTCGGGCATGGTCAATTGCCTCCAGTGTTTGCGGCATTACCCCGTCATCAGCAGCCACCACCAGAACAGCGATGTCAGTTACCTGAGCACCGTGAGCCCGCATAGCGGTGAAGGCTTCATGACCGGGGGTATCCAGAAAGGTAATCTTCTGCCCGTTGACTTCTATCTGATAAGCACCAATATGCTGGGTAATACCGCCAACCTCGGTCGCCATGACATTAGTCTGGCGGATGGCATCAAGAAGTCTAGTCTTACCATGGTCAACATGTCCCATGATAGTGATTATTGGTGGTCGCACTCGCAGGCCACCCAGTTCGATATCTTTCAACTGCTGACGGCGCTTTGTCTCACCGACGACACTGGCCAGCCCCTGTCTCTGCTGTGGTTTCAGCTTCACCTCATAGCCAGCCGCCTTAGCTACGGCGGCGGCGGCCTCATAGTCAATGACCTGGTTGATATTAGCCATAATGCCACTTTTCATCAGTTGCTTGATGACCTCAATGGCGCTAATCTGTAGCCGGTCAGCCAACTGCCGCACGCCTAAGGACTGGGGAATCTCAATAGAGCTAGCCTCAGATGGGGCGCTGTCAGCTTCCTCTTTGGCCTCAGGCTCTACGGCTTTGCCCGGTTTACCTGCCTCTACCACTTATTCTCTCCTCCCGAAAAACGATTTTCCTCTCTAGTCTAATAAGCACCTATCATTAAGACAGGAGTTCCTCTCCCTGTTTAATAAGCCGCTGGCGATTATCCTGGCTAAGGGTAGTCCGCAGAGCATGCTCCAGCCGATTACCCTCCAGCCCGGCCTGCCAGCACTGCCACGCCGGGCATAAATAAGCACCACGCCCGGCTTTCCTGCCTCTAGTATCAACCTCAACACTGCCGTCAGCAACACGCACCAGGCGGACTAACTCCTGCTTGGGACCTAGCCGGCGGCAGGCAAGGCAGGTCCGCTGTGGCGTATGATGGCTAGTACTCTTCAATATCCTCCTCAACAACCTCTATTTTTCGGCGCGGTTTGGAAACCTTGATGCCGTCCTCAGTGCTCCCCTTACCACGGCTGACTTTCTTCTTCTTTTTCTTTGCTTTAGTATCCGGCTTACTCGGCGGAGCTACCATAATCTCCTCGGCAAACCTCAGCTGAGGTTTCTCTTGGGTTGTTTTCTGGTCAAAGGAAACCTCCTCAGCGGTAGGGGCAATATCAAGGGAAGGCTCGGCGGCTTCACCTGGTAGCGCCTCAGTAGATACCAAAGCTGGCTCCAGCTCAGCTGGAAGCTCCTCACCAATAGCCGCCTTCTCTTTCTTAGCCGCCGGCTTAGCCTCGGTCATCTTTTCTGCCTCAGCCGCTGAGGCACTCTTGATGTCAATCCGCCAGCCAGTGAGCTTAGCCGCCAGCCGGACATTCTGCCCCTCCCTACCAATGGCTAAAGAAAGCTGCTTATCAGGGACAACCACGGTGGCAACCTCATTCTCCTCATCCAGCCTAACACCTATTACCTGAGCCGGGCTAAGGGCACTGGTAATAAATAGGGAATCATCCGAGTTCCAGTTAACAACATCCAGCTTTTCGCCACCGAGCTCATTGACAATATTCTGTATCCTGATACCACGAAGCCCAACACAGCAACCAACCGGGTCAATGCCTTTCTGGTTGGCGGCGACAGCTACCTTACTGCGGTAGCCGGCTTCACGGGCAATTGCCTTTATCTCCACTACCCCGTTTAGAACCTCAGGAACCTCAAGCTCAAAAAGCCGACGCAGCAGGTTAGGGTGAGAGCGCGACACCACCACCCGAGGTCCCCGGCTGGTCTGCGCCACCTCCAGAAGATAGAGCTTGAGCCTCTGCCCTACCCGATACCTCTCACTGCGCACCTGCTCAGCAGCAGGCAATATCGCCTCCGCCCGGCCCAAATCAATAAAGACCTGCCTGAGCTCAATACGCTGCACCAGGCCGGCGACAATATCGCCCTCCTTATCAGCATACTCCTCAAATATGGCGCTGTGTTCCGCCTCATGAAGGCGCTGCAGAATAACCTGCTTGGCTGTCTGCGCGGCAATACGCCCGGCATTACGCGGCGTCGCCTCTACCTCAACAACATCGTCAATCTGCGCATCTGGTTTTATCTTCTGTGCCTCATCCAGAGATATCTCACAGCGGCTATCAGCAGGTTTTTCCACCACAGTTTTCTCCGCCCACACCTTAACCCGACCAGTATTAGGGTCAATCTTAACCGAGATATTCTGGTTAGAGGCAAAATCGTCCTTCTTATAAGCCGAAACCAGTGCCGCCTCAACGGCACTAAGCACCAGCTCCTTGGGCAGATTTTTCTCAGCCGATAGTTGGGTAATAGCGATAAGGAAGTCACTCTTCATTTCAGAATAAAACCTCCCAGCCTGTTACTGCCAACAAACAAAAAAGTGGGCACAACCCCACTTAAATACCACATATTACAGTTTAAAATTATACCACAATTAAGCCCAGCATGCAACCAATCACCGGCTTACTGTAAAATATTGTTATTTTAAGATTAGATGAAGTATTATATTTATAGACTAACTAGCTTAATTAAACTTTCGGGGGCAGTGATATGCAGGAAATCTTTGCTCAAAGATTTAAGCCAAAAAGAATAATTGATAACCCCGATGAGGAGAAACTGAGGGAGTGGTCTCTGGAGCAGGGGGGGAATATCACCGAATTCGGCAACCTGTCGGTGGTTACCACAGTGCGGAACCGGATTGCCAAGTTCACCGAGGTGGTGATGGGCAAGCCTGACGAGGAAGATGCCCAGCTTATTGACAGGGTCATGGAATACCTGAGAGACAAAGAGATGATTATGCTTGATAGGGTAATGTGTCATACGCCAGGCTTTAAGAGAAATTGCCGTGTGTATGTTACTGCTGACTATCCCCGGATACCGCTAATGTGGGGTAACACATTGTTCCCTCCGCAGGGTGGGGAGCCTAACTTTGTCACCATTACCGTAGCTGAATGGCCAGAAAAGAAGACCCTTGTCTTTCCCGAGTCAGGCCTAACCCTGATTCTAGGTAGTGACTACAAGGGTGAGAATAAGAAGGCAATGCTCCGCCAGGTAATGTACTGGGCAAAAAAGAAGGGCAACCTTGGCCTCCACGCCGCCAGCAAGATTATCCGGGTGTTTCGGGATGAGAAGCTGAAGGACTTCGGTTTCCTCCTCTTTGGTCTCAGCGGCACGGGCAAGACATCACTTTCCTGCCATTCCCACTGGCTCCACCCCCCGGAGAGGGTGATTATTCGCCAGGATGATGTCGTCATCTTGAGGTCTGATGGCAGCGCCATCGGCACCGAGGAGTCCTTCTACTTAAAGACGGAAAACCTTGAGCCCAGCTCGCAGCCACTCCTCTATGCGGCAGCGATAAGCCCGCGGGCAATCCTGGAAAATGTCTGGGTGGACAAGGAAACAGGCAGGGTAGATTTCTTCAACTCCACGCTGACCTCCAACGGTCGGGGGATGGTAAAAAGGAAGGACATCGCCTTTACCGATAGCGATATTGACCTGGAAAAGGTTGACTTTATGATATTTATCTCCCGCCGCAACGACATTATGCCCCCGGTAATGCGCCTCAACCGGGAGTGGGCGGCGGCGGCTTTCATGCTCGGTGAGTCAGTGGAGACCTCAGCCGGTGACCCAACCCAGGCAGGAAAGGCATTAAGGGTAGTTGGCACCAATCCCTTCATCATCGGTGAGGAAGAGAAGGAAGGCAACACCTTCCTTGACATCATGAAGCATAACCCTGATATCCAGTGCTTTATCTTAAATACCGGCCGGGTAGGCGGCACAGACAGGGGGCAGAATATAACCCACAAGGACTCATTAAAGATACTGGAAATGATTGCCCGGGGTAAGATTTCGTGGCAGAAAGATGAGTTCTGGGGCTATGAGGTGCCGGTTGAAATCCCAGGGGTGGACCTAGACCGCTTTGACCTCAAGCGCTACTACCCTGAAGAGGAAATACGGGAAATGTCACAGGATTTAAAGCAGGAAAGGCTGGAGTGGCTTTCCTGCTTCCCCGGTCTGGACAAGGACATTATTAACGCCATTATGCCATAAGGTCATTTAGCCCACGGCGCCGGCGGGTAAGATAGCCACAGAACAGTTAAAACTGCCATAACGGCGCCTTATACCAGTAGCCCTTTTCCTTGGCCTCGGCCTCTTCCTTGTGTTCTCTCAACCAATAACATATCATCTTTAACAAAATTGGTTAAGTTTTATAATAAAATTAGTTAAATTTCTTTATAAATAATATTGACATATTTAACAAAATAGTTTATAATATTTTTGTATCGTAGGGAGTAGAGAGGAAAAATGGCTGGCAAGGATTACTATGAAATTCTAGGCGTTAACCGCAATGCCAGCGAGCGGGAGATAAAGCAGGCTTACCGCCGCCTGGCGCGCAAATATCACCCCGATGTCAACCCTAGTGATAAGTCAGCCGAGGCAAGGTTTAAGCAGATAAACGAAGCTTATGAGGTTCTATCGGACAAGGAGAAGCGGCCGAAATATGACCGCTTTGGTGACCAGTGGCAGTATGCTGACCAGTTTGCCCAAGCGCAGCCATCATCAGGATGGGATTCTGGCACGGGTGGCTTTAGGTTCTATTCCAGCGGTGATGACATCGGCAGTTTGTTTGACGAGATGCTGCGCGGGGTTGGCGGCGGCACCTTCAGCCAGCGAGGTCAGCCAAGGCGAGGTCGGGATATAACATCCCCGATTGAGGTCACTCTGGAAGAAGCCTATCGCGGGACCAGCCGCACTATCAGCCTTGCCGTTGAGGAGCCCTGCCCCACCTGCCGGGGAAGTGGTTTTATTCAGAATGTGCCCTGCTCGGTGTGTCAGGGCTCGGGGGTGGCAGCTAAAACAAAGCGCCTTGAGGTGAAGATTCCGGCTGGGGTTAGGAACGGGTCACGGGTGCGTATTGCCGGCAAGGGACAGCCCAGCCACAGCGGGGCTAACGGCGACCTTTATCTGGTGGTTTCAGTTAAGCCACATCCAAAATTTGAACGCCAGGGTAATGATTTACATGTTGAGGTAGCCGTGCCGCTGACGGTGGCGGTGCTGGGCGGAGAAATCAAGGTGCCTACTCTTAAGGGCAAGCTGGCACTGAAAATCCCGCCCGAGACTCAGAACGGGCGTATCTTCCGCCTAACCGGGCAGGGTATGCCCCAAATGAAGAATTCTTCCTATGGCGACCTGCTGGCTAGGGTAAATATTGAACTGCCGACCAAACTATCGAGCAAGGAGAGGGAGCTATTTGAGCAGCTCAAAGAGCTGCGGCCAGATTAAATTGAGGCTAGGCTACTATGGAAGCAAATAATACTGAACCGCGCTATGTGATAAGTATCGCCGCCAGAATGGTCGGCGTTAAAAATCATACCTTGCGCTATTACGAGAGGGTTGGCATAATAGAGCCATCTCGGTCTCAAGGTAATACCCGCCTCTACTCAGAGAGGGATATCGCCCAGCTTCACTGGATAAAGACTTTAATTGATGACCTCGGTGTTAATCTGGCTGGGGTTGAGGTCATTCTGCGCCTGGCACAACATATGACGGAACTGAAGCGCAAGCTGGATGAGCTAGAGTCGGGAAGAGAGGGTAGATAACCTGTGAGGCAGGAGAGATTTACTGAACAGGCACAGGAGGCACTGGCTCTATCCCAGGAGCTAGTCCGTAATTATCACCACAGCCAGTGGGCTGTACCGCATATACTGCTGGCACTTCTGCGGCAGGAGGGAGGTCTGGTTGGCGATATACTTGGTGAGCTTGGGGTGGATGTTGCAGCCGTGAGGCAGCAGGTAGAAGCAGTTCTGGATAAAGCAGCCAAAGTTGCCTATGAGACGCCACAGATTTACGCCACGCCTGAAGTTGCCAAGCTCCTGGAGATAGCGGCTGCGGAAGCCAACAGGCTGAAAGATGAGTTCATCGGCACTGAGCACCTCTTTATTGCTATTATTGCTATGGCTGGGGAGAGAGGGGTTGGGCTATCTGATATCTTTCAGCGTCACAGTATTGACCAGGAGAAGGTATATCGCGCTTTGCAGGTTGTCCGCGGCGGACATCGGGTTAGTGATGCCAGAGCCGAGAGCAAATACCGCTCCCTGGCAAAGTATGGCCGTGACCTGACCGAGTTTGCTCATCAGGGTAAACTAGACCCCGTTATCGGGCGGGAGGATGAGATTAAGCGGGTGATGCAGATACTTAGCCGCCGCACCAAGAACAACCCGGTAATTGTCGGTGATGCCGGCGTCGGCAAAACCGCCATCGCCGAGGGGCTGGCACAGAGGATAGCCGCCGATGATGTCCCTAACTCCCTGAAAGGACGCCGGGTAGTGGCTCTGGATATGGGGGCGCTGGTGGCGGGGAGCAAGTTCCGCGGCGAGTTTGAGGAGCGGCTCAAGGCAGTAATAGATGAGGTGCGCCAGGCACAGGGCGAGGTTATATTGTTCATTGACGAGATTCATACCGTGGTCGGGGCCGGTGCCGCCGAGGGTGCCATTGATGCCAGCAATATGCTCAAGCCGGCGCTGGCTCACGGTGAACTGCAGTGCGTCGGTGCCACTACCCTTGATGAATACCGCAAGTTCATTGAGAAGGACAAGGCTCTGGAGAGACGGCTGCAGCCGGTCTTTATTGGTGAGCCCAGCATTGAGGCGACGATTGAAATGCTGCGCGGGCTCCGCCCCCGCTATGAAGCCCATCACAAGATTAAAATCAAAGATAGCGCTCTGGAGGCAGCGGCACGCTTAAGCCGGCGCTATATTTCCGACCGATTTCTGCCCGATAAGGCAATTGACCTGATTGACGAAGCATCCAGCAAGCTGCGTATTGACACCGAGAGCGCACCCCCTGAGGTCAAATCACTGGAGCAGAAAATCAAGCAGCTAGCCAATGAGGAGGAGGCGGCAACACAGCGCCAGGACTATGAAAGTGCCGCCCAGATTAAGTCGGAGAGGCTGCGTCTTGAGGAGAAGTATAAACAGGCTAAGAGTAGCTGGCTGAAGCAGGAGAAGATTGATGAGGTAGTTGATGAGAAGGACATTGCCCACCTCATTTCTAAGTGGACGGGCATCCCTGTCTCCCAGATGCTGGAGGGTGAGGCGGAAAAACTCCTCCATATGGAGGAGAGAATCCACGAACGGCTGATAAACCAGGAAGAGGCGGTAACCGCCATCTGTGAAGCTATCAGAAGGAGCCGGGCGGGCTTAAAGGACCCGAGGCGACCCATCGGCAGCTTTATCTTTCTCGGTCCCACCGGCGTCGGCAAGACCGAGCTGGCGCGCACTCTGGCTCAGTTCCTTTTTGACGACGAGAATGCCATGGTGCGGCTTGATATGTCGGAGTACCAGGAGAAGCACACCGTATCCCGCCTCATCGGCGCCCCGCCGGGCTATGTTGGCTATGAAGAGGGAGGACAGCTCACCGAGGCAGTGCGGCGGCGCCCCTACCGCATAATCCTGCTCGATGAGATTGAAAAGGCGCACCCCGAGGTATTCAACAGCCTTCTCCAGATTCTTGATGACGGGCGGCTGACTGACGGCCACGGGCGGACAGTAGACTTTAAGAACACGGTGGTTATTATGACCAGTAATGTTGGCGCCGAACTCATCAAACGCCAGATGGCTATCGGCTTTGCTAGCAAAAAGGATGAGGCGAAAAGCAGAAAACAGAGCTATGAGAGCATGAAGGAAAAGGTGCTGGCTGAGATGAAGAAGACCTTCCGCCCCGAGTTCATCAACCGCATTGATGAAACTATAGTCTTCCATGAGCTGACTGAGGAGCAGCTGAGAAAAATTGTTGATTTGATGGTCAAGGATTTGCAGGAGCGTTTAGCCGAGCGCAAGCTGGGAGTGGAGCTAACCAAGAAAGCCAAATCTTGGCTCGCCAAGACAGGCTATGACCCGCTGTACGGGGCGCGGCCGTTGCGGCGGGCTATTGAGCACCATGTAGAAAATCCCCTGTCAACCAAGGTACTGCGGGGTGAATTTAAGGAGGGTGATATTATTACAGTTGACCGTGGTGATGACGGCTTAACCTTCACCACCAAGGCAAAGGCAAGGAAAGCATAACTTAAAAGACCTATTCCCTGCCTAGATAGAAGAGTCATATGGAAAAAAGTGCCGAGACATTCTCAAAGAAGAAAGCCTATATCATAGGCGCCGCCGGTGCTGTTTTTGTCCTGCTTATAATCAGCGCGGCTATCTACTACTGGGATGATATAAAACATCTCCAGAATTATGGCTATCTAGGCGCCTTCCTCTTTGGTTTTCTTGCCGGCATCAGCATACCGATGCCGCTTCCCTACCTGGTGGTAACATTCACCCTCGGCGGGGTGTTAAATCCAGCCCTAGTTGGTGTCGCCTCCGGGGTCGGTGCTGGCATAGGTGGCACTCTTGTCTACCTGTTTGGCCGCGGCGGTCGCCGCCTTTTCCCCAAGCTCGGCCTTTTCTCTCCCCAACCCGACCAGACCCCCTCCCCCAAAGTAGCCCGCTTCCTTGACTGGGCACAGCGCCGGGGCTCAGTAGTTGTTTTTGTAATGTCGGTAATGCTTAACCCCGTCTTTACCCCCATGGCTATTACCATGGGAGCACTTCGCTTCCGGATGGCTAAGTTCCTCCTCTGGTGCACAGCAGGCAATACCATCAAGAGCCTAATTATTGCCTATGGTGGCTATTTTGGTCTGGGGGCTTTACTGCGCTGGTTGGACTTACTCTAATGTCAGCGAGAAATAGGGATTATAGATGAAAATAGAGAGGCTGGCTTACCTCTTCTTGGGCAATAATGTAATTATTGGCCTCCATATAAGGAAACAGCTTAAATTCCTGAAGGAAATTGTCCCCCCACACTTTCAAAAGAGGCAGATGGATGACCTGGGTTGTGGTGATGGCAAGGTAACAGTGCTGCTAAAGGAGATTTTTCTGCCAACCAGGCTGCGCGGTTATGACATCAACCCCAGTCTGGTAAGACGAGCCAAAAATAGAGGAGTTGAAGCCGAGGTTAAAAATCTGGATGAGGATGTGCCCAGCGGGGAACTGGCGATACTATGGGGGGTTTTACACCACCTTCAAGACAGGGAAGGCTGCCTTAAAAGGGTGAAGGCAAATTATCCCCTGATTTTTATCAGGGAGCCAATCAAAGGCAACATCGACCTGCTGGAACTGGGCAGCAGGCTAAAAAGAGAGGAGATGGAACGCTTAATCAAGAAGCATCTCGCCAATCCGCAAATCTTCTACTGCGGCAACAGCATTTTCGTATTCTATGTATCGCCAACTGCTTAACTAAGCTCCTACTTCCAGCAAGGATGTAATTCTAGACTTGTTTTTCTTCTCATTTTGCGCTAGATTAGATATAGAGATATGGGGCTGTAGTTCAATTGGGAGAACGTTTGACTGGCAGTCAAAAGGTAGCGGGTTCGAATCCCGCCAGCTCCACCAAAGGTACCAATAGGCAGAACTTCCACATTTCCCCCTTTTGACCATCCTATTCCGCTGTTTCTGATTTCCTTCTGACCTGCCCCCATTAATTGGTCCATAGACTAACATTATAACTGGACCAGTTTTTAAGGAGGCAGGTCATAGACATCAATTAAAAACAGATAGGGTGAGAGTGTTTTCCATCTAGGACTATTCTCACATTACTATCTACTCCTTAAATTTAGCCCGTTTGGGTGATTACATCCTGAAGTCATATCTGCTAGCATAACAGCAAGATACGGTAAAAAGAACCCCAAATAGTCTATGGAGAAGAGTCAGACATGAGTTAATCTTTTCAGCGTAGCTCGACAGTAAATGTGCTTGATCGAGAAGTAGGGATGTGATGAACCAGAGTCTGTATGTGGTCACCTGGACTCTGGGGAGCAAGTGGTGAAACCGGCCCTAAAAGGGTCGGTTTTTCTTTTAAGTATTGCCAGGAAAAAAGGAGAGTTTTTGTCAATGAGTAAAGCAAATGGGTCCCGCAAGCTATTTAAACTAATGGTAGAGAAGGGAGCCTCAGACCTACATTTATGGGTACCGAGCCCGCCGGTGCTCCGTATCAACGGAGTGCTGACGCCCCTTGAAGAATCGCCTCCCACCACTCCAAAATATACTGAGACAATATTTGACGATATTACCACACCAGAACAAAAGAGCACCTTCCTTGCCGAAATGGAATTGGATTTCGCCTATAGCATTCCCGGTTTAGCCCGACTGCGGGTTAACGCACTGAGGCAAAGAGGAACAATTAGTCTTGCCTTCCGCCTGGTACCATTTGAAGTCCCATCCATTGATGACCTTGAACTACCGCAAATCTGCAAGAAACTTGCTCTCAAGCCAAGGGGGCTCATCCTAGTCACCGGACCTACCGGCTGTGGCAAGTCTACTACCCTGGCGGCTATGATTAATCATCTCAATGAAAATGATGCGCGCACTGTCATCACCATTGAAGACCCCATTGAATACTTATACGTAAACAAAAAATGCCTTATTGCCCAACGAGACCTGGGTGATGACACCAAATCCTTTGCCAATGCCCTGGTACATGCCCTCCGTCATGACCCAGATGTAATAGTTGTGGGAGAAATGCGCGATGTTGACACGATGAGCACAGCTATTACCGCTGCCGAGACGGGGCACCTGGTTCTCGGTACACTGCACACAGTCGATGCTGTCCAATCCCTCTACCGCATAATTGATATGTTTCCCCATGGCCAGCAGCAGCAAATCATAATGCAGCTATCACAAGTACTGGAGGCGATACTGTCACAGGCCCTGTTACCCCGCATCAAGGGAGGTCGAATAGCAGCCTTCGAAGTCATGATTGCTAACAGCGCCATTAGAAAGCTTATTCGTGAACAGAGGGTCTTCGAACTACCACGTAACATGGAGTTCAGTACTGAAGAAGAGGGTATGCACACCCTCGATCAGGCGCTGGCTGAGTTGGTGAGAAGTGGTATCGTCTCTCAAGAACAAGCTATGATTAAAAGTAGCAATCCGGCAAAATTAAATCAATTACTTCAGTTTCCAGACGAGGCCCGGATGCCCCCAGCATTAGATGCGGTTACGGCAAGTCCTAACCCGACCTGAAGATTGACAGCTATGATTTAGAACGAGTAATTGTGGTACCCGCCTTCCCGGCCAGGGCAGTGGCGGCTTTGCTGAG
>SOJS01000112.1 GCA_004376435.1 Dehalococcoidia bacterium | reverse complement strand
GGGGTTAGAGGTAGTGCTGCTGCCAGCATTGTCCTTCACTGCCTGGGTATCACTGAGGTTGACCCTATTGAAAATAAGCTGGTCTTTGAGCGCTTTCTTAACCTGGAGCGCCAGGAGATGCCAGATATAGATTTAGATTTTGAGGATGACCGCCGTGACGAGGTCATCGCCTATATATCACAGAAATACGGACAGGACCATGTCGCCCAGATTATCACCTTCGGCACACTAGGCGCCAGGGCAGCTCTCAGGGATGTGGGACGGGCTCTGGGTATGCCCTATAGTGATGTTGACCGCATTGCCAGGCTAGTGCCCTTTGCCCCAAATATGACCCTGGCTCGAGCCCTGGACGAGAATAGCGAACTTAAGAACATCTACTATGAGGACGCCATAGTTCGTAACCTAGTTGATTCAGCCAGGAAGGTAGAGGGTATTGCTCGCCATGCTAGCACTCATGCTGCTGGCGTAGTCATATCTAAAGAGCCCCTTACCGGGTATGTCCCGCTACAGCGGGTAAGTAAGGGTAATGGTGAAGCAACAGTCATGACCCAGTTCACTATGGAAGACATTGCCCAGATTGGTCTTTTGAAAATGGACATCCTTGGCTTGGCTAACCTCACCATTCTGGATAAGGCAAAGGAGATTATTTACCAAAACCGTGGCATTGATATTGACCTGCACAATATCCCGATGGATGATGCCAAGACCTTTGACCTGCTGTCTTCAGGGGAAACTGCTGGCGTCTTTCAGTTAGAAGGAGCTGGCATGCGCCGCAACATTAAGGAGCTTAAACCAACTGCCTTCAGTGATATTGCAGCTATGATAGCCCTGTATCGCCCCGGTCCTATGGAACACATCCCCACCTTTATCAAAGCCAAGCACGGGATCGAGCCTATTCGCTACCCTCACCCGGTACTCACCGGCATCCTCGAGGAAACCTATGGGGTAATTGTATATCAGGAACAGGTGCTGTTTATTGTACAGGCCCTCGCTGGCTACAGCCTGGGGCAAGCCGACATCTTCCGCAAGGCAATGGGCAAAAAAATTTCTGAGGTTATGAGAAAGGAAAAACGTAACTTCATTGCCGGAGCTAAGAAGAACGGATTCTCTGCTGAGGTAGCCAGTGAGGTCTTTGCCCTCATTGAGCCCTTCGCTGGCTACGCTTTCAACAAGGCTCACAGTGTCAGCTATGCCCTTATTGCCTATCACACCGCCTATCTCAAGGCAAACTACCCGGCAGAATATATTACCGCTTTCCTGACTATCAATGCCAGCCAGCTAGAGAAGGTAGCCAGTGCCGTTGCTGAATGCCGCCGCCTGGGCATTAAGGTGTTACCGCCTGATATAAACCGCAGTCAAACCAGCTTCTCTATAGAAAAGGATGGTGAAGGCAATGCCCCTGCTATCCGCTTCGGGCTAACCGCTATCAAGAATGTGGGACTTGGGGCTATAGAGCCTATCATTGCCGAGCGCAATAAGGGAGGCGAGTTCAAATCTATTGAAGACCTGTGCCGCCGTTGTGACCTGCGTGGGGTAAACAAGCGGGCAATGGAGAGTCTGATTAAGGTCGGAGCCCTGGATTGCCTGGGCGACCGTGGCACTCTACTCCACAACACTACTCGTATTCTATCTCTGGCTCAACGGGAGCAACATCTACGGGAGACGGGGCAAGCAACCATGTTTGACCTGTGGGGGGAAGCAATGCCAGTTCCCATGCCCAGTCTTGACCTGGCAGCAGCCGACATTTCCCTCAAGGAAAAGCTAGTCTGGGAGAGGGAGCTGATGGGAGTATACCTCTCCGAGCACCCCTTCAGCTCATTTGCCGGTAAGACGGCATTAGCGACTACCCTATGCGGTCAAATTGACGCTGAGCTGGTAGGGCAAACCGTGGTGGTGGCAGGAATGGTAGCCTCAGCTCACCACCTGTTCACTAAAGACCATCACCCCTTTGTCAGCGCTGTCCTGGAAGACCTTGATGGC
>SOJS01000003.1 GCA_004376435.1 Dehalococcoidia bacterium | reverse complement strand
TCAAGGAAAAAGCCAGTCTTTTTTGCCTCATCTTCGGTAAATCTTTTGGCGCCGTTATTACTAAAGCCAGCTCCCCAGAGCAGAAACGGCACCGGCTCCGGACTATGGGTCTGGGTCTTAATCGGGGTGGGGTGGTCAGGCAGAATAAGCAGCCGCAGGTTATCTCCCTGCCAGTTACGCAGTCGGCTTAAAATCTCGCCATCTATCTTCTGGATAGCCTCTACCTTGCCGTCAATGGTGCCGTCATGAGCTGCCTCATCCGGGGCTTCAATATGGATAACCACCAAGTCATGCTCCTCAAGCGCCGACACGGCGCCAGCTCCTTGAGCAGCATAGTCATTGTCCTGCCCGTCAGTTACGCCTGGAATATCCAGGACAGCCATCCCCGCCAGCCGGGCTAAGCCCCGCAGCAGGTCAACGCCAGAGGTCAGCGCCGCCTTAAGGCCATAAAGCTCCTTGAAGGCAGGCATATCGGGCAGCTGGCTGCTGCCCCAGAAAAGCCATATCATTGTCGCCGGTATATTGCCACGCGCCCTTCGGGCAACATTCACCGGGTGGTCGCCAAGAACTGCCTCCGAGCGCCTCATCAGCTCCCGCGGCAGCTGGCTTCCCCGCCCGCGGGGGAGAAAGCTATCTATGGGCTTATTGGGGATGTCGTGGGGAGGGGTGCAATGAGCCAGCAGGGTTTCCTCTTGCCCTTTTAGCTTACAGATATGGCGGTAGCTGACGCCGGGGTAAAAGCGCACCTCCTTGCTGCCCAGCTCATTATTTAAGGCAGCAATAAGCTTTCTTGCCTCATCAGTACCGATATAGCCAGCGCTGTAGCTCCACATCTTGCCATCACGGACAGCCACCAGATTACAGCGGAAAACGACCTCCCCCTCACCAATAGGAATGCCCATACTCTTAGCCTCAATGGCCGCCCGACCCCGGTAGTAGAGCCGGGGGTCATAACCAAGCACCGACATACAGGCACAGGCACTGGAGGCTTCCATCCCCGCCGGCACCGTGCGGGCAAGCCCCAAGATGCCCTCCTTAGCCATGGCATTAAGGTTAGGCGTGTGCGCCAGCTCAAGACAGGTCTTGCCGCCGCGCTCATCAAGCGGCAGACCAGAGGCACCATCTATTATAATAACGCCGTATTTCAATTTTAGTAACCCCATCCCCTATTTGTTTTAAGAGAGGCTCCGCCTCTCTTTGACTCTCCTTTAATAATCCTTGCCCCAGAGGTCAAATCAGCCTATAATAATACCCGCGGGGCGTAGCGCAGTTTGGTAGCGCGCAGCGTTCGGGACGCTGAGGTCGGAGGTTCAAATCCTCTCGCCCCGATTTTTACAGTCTTCCATAGGTATCTTCGCTCCGGCGCGCTATCCTTAGAACACGAATAATCCTTTCCTTGTCATCGACTGAATACACTATCCTGAAATTCCCTACGCGTAGCCGCCACAGTGAGGTACTGGTTAGTTTTCTGGTGGCCAGAGGTCGTGGCTCCAGTTCCAAGGAGCGTATACGCTCAACAATAGCCTTGTAATCTGACTCGTTCAGGCGGAGTATAGATTTTTCAGCTGCGGGTCTAACGATGACTTTGTAACTCACACCCGAGCCCGGCTTTCTGACCTTCTGCATTCGACTTCTTCTAGGGTCACCGAGCCTTCGTCTCCCTCTTCGAGCGCCTTTAGCCCTTCCCGTATATCCTCTTCGTCTTCTAGTATCTCCAGGGCAGCATCACGGAGGAGCTTAGCCATCGAAGTCCGTTGCTCAAAAGCCAGACGGCGCAGCCTCTCATGCTGCTCTTTGGTAAGGAAAATGGTTGTGCGCTTTAAAGTTGTCCCCATAGCCTTCACCTCTTAGTCAATAGTAACATATAAACACCGCTATGTCTATATGTTTTAGTGGTGACCCCATCCCCTTTATCCCCTTCCCCTATTAAAGGAAGGGGAAATTAAAGAAGAGGGGCTTCGCCCCTCTTGGACCCCCTTAGTCAGAGGTTCAAA
>SOJS01000109.1 GCA_004376435.1 Dehalococcoidia bacterium | reverse complement strand
TATAGCGTTTTCTTATCTTTATGGATAGCTCAGCCAGTAGCTCCAGAGCCCGGGCGGCTGCCTCGCCGGTTGGCAGAGGTGCCAGCCCACAGCTGGGAGTAAGTAACCCCTGCTCTATTAGTTGCTTGAAGCGGATACCCTCTCGGGTAAAGGGCGCCATCGCCTCCTCCAGACGGTCTTTGAGGCTGTTTGCCGATTCACTAGCCAGCGAATCTTCCTCATTGGGGACAATCCCCCAGGCAATAGTCCCCTCCCTGCTCAAGAATTTCTTTACTTCAGCAGGATAGAGACTCAGCGACTGAGCATAGTTGTAAGCGTCAAAACTGACAATATCAACACTGGTGTCCAGCAAAACTGACCAGTCGGTATTGCCGCAGCAGTGGACTCCTTTCAGTCCGCCAATGCCGGCAAAGACCTCTTCCAGCAGGCTGATGACCTTCTCCCGGGATAGCATTACCGAAACCGAGCCGAAAGCTGACATATACGGCTCATCAACGAAGATGATGGTGTCCCGGCACACTTGCCTTAACTGCTTCTCCTGCCAGGCTGCCTTCAGCCTGAGCAATTTAGGCACCGCGTCACCCAGAATATCGTCATACAGGATAGCCTTGCCGGTATCATCAGTTACTGTTAGCCCCCAGGTAACCGGTCCGGTTATCTGCCCTTTAACCGCCAGAGGTGACAGGTTGGCTTGAGAGAGGAAGGTGTGGAGTCCGGCGGCATGTTCTGGACTAATGGGATATTTATCAACATCGTTCTCCAGATAGGCAGCATAGAGCTGCTCCAGGGGCTTGTCCAGGTCCTGGGTGCGCTCAATATAGATTTTATCTCCCTTGACTACCACACCGGGGAAGCCCTGGCTAAACTGGACATACATATTCTCCAGGAAAGACCGCTTGGGTAGCTGGGGCCAGGCCGGGATGTCCTTAAGATAATGGATAATCTGTGAGCATGCCTCCTGTGGGTTGGTATGGGGCATACTGCCGATAACCGTCGGCAGGCAACCAAATTCTATATAGGGCATTATCTCTCCTCAGGTTAAATACTTGCCGATTAACAGGTTGAGTTCCTTCTTCTGCTTGTCTGATATCGTCTCTGGAGCAGTAACAAAGGCTGTTTTCAGTGCCGTAGGGCAATCGCATTCACGTTTTTCAGGTATTCTACCCAGTGCCAGCTTGATGATTTTCTTGGCGGTATCAACGTTCTGGCGCTGCACATTCAGAATCATTTCGGCGGTAACTGGCTCATGCCTCTCGTGCCAGCAATCATAATCGGTAACGCAGGCAATAATAGCGTAGCAGATTTCCGCCTCTCGTGCCAGCTTGGCTTCAGGCAGTGCCGTCATACCGATAGCATCCGCCCCCCACGAGCGGTAAAGATATGATTCAGCCTTGGTGGAGAAGGCGGGACCTTCCATAACTACATAGGTGCCCCCCCGGTGAGCGGTAGCACCTATATCTTGCGCTGCCTGATAGACGACCTGGCTCAGCACCGGGCAGAAAGGCTCGGCAAACGGGATATGGACGGCAATACTTTCCCGGAAGAAGGTATTTATCCGGCTCCGGGTGCGGTCAATGAGCTGGTCGGGGATAACCAGGTCGCCGGGCTTGAGTTCTTCTTTAAGGCTACCCACCGAGTTGATGCCGATAATGTGCTCCACCCCCAGCGACTTCAGGGCATAGATATTAGCCCTCGCTGGAACATCAGTAGGGGGGATGTGGTCCCCCCGCCCATGCCGGGGTAGAAAGGCAACCTTCACCCCACCCAGCCTGCCGATGGTTATGGTATCACTCGGCTTGCCAAAGGGTGTATTTATATCAACTTCTTCAATATCAGTCATCCCCTCAATATCATACAGCCCGCTCCCGCCAATAACCCCAATTTTAGCCTGTGGCATTAGGTGACCTCCTTAACTCTCTTATGTTGCTTCAGTTTTGAGCTTTTCAATATATCCGCGCTCTTCTGCCTCTTTAGCTAGTTTCTCAAAATATTGACCATATTGTTTTGAATTCTGCCTGCGATG
>SOJS01000024.1 GCA_004376435.1 Dehalococcoidia bacterium | reverse complement strand
GCTGGGACCTGGCATCATCAGAGGGCAAGAACCCCACCGGTGATGGCCCTACCTATGTGGTGATGTCCGATGACTTTGAGACGGACGAGACCGCTTACGCCACCAGCGGTGGCGGTGACGGCGCCTTTTCCTATACTACGGACGGCGGCATTACTTGGGAGCAGGTGAGCCTGATTGCCAGCGATATCAGCGACATTATTGACCTGGCGATATCCCCCGGCTATAGCCGGGATGAGACCCTGTTTATGCTTACCTGGGGAGGCGAGTATAGCCTGTGGCGCAGCCAGGATGGTGGCGATAGTTGGGAGAGGCTTTATTCCAGCGCTTTATCTGGTGTCGATAGCCTTGACCTGGTTGGGCTTTCCCCCCAGTATGATAGTGACCATCAGGTATTATTTATCGCCGGCAGCAGTAGTGGCAACCCGGCAGTATGGAGGTCAACCGACAACGGCCAGAGCTTCACCCACCGAGGTGTCCCATTCCCCATTAACACCTGGGCAGTGGTTGATGATGAGGCCCTGTTTCTTGGCAGCTATGATGGCAGTAACGGGCTGGTCTACTATACTGACAACAGCGGTCAAAGCTACTCAGCCGCCGCCGTCGGCAGCCAGTCGCTAAGCTCCATCGCCCTGTCACCTGACTACTATGAAGATGAGACTGTGCTGGTGGGTAACAGTAACGGCTGGGTCTACTGGTCCGATGATGGCGGTAACTCCTTTACCTCCCTGCCCTCAGATGCCACCTCGCCCCCGTTTAGCGGCTCGGTAACAGTTGCCTTTGACCGGGGCTACGGTGATAACAAAACTGTCTATGCCGCCGGTGATGCCGCTGATGAGAGTATCTACCGCTTTATTGTCGGCAAGAGCACTATCTGGAAAAAGATAGACAGCAATCTGCCCACCGGGGGTATGATTGGTCAGCTGGTGGCGGCGGCTGATGGCACGCTATACGCCACCAGCTTCAAGGCTGACGGCGGTATGGAGCGCAGCCTTAACCCGACCTATTCCCTTGGCCCGACATTTGAAACAGTAACCCGTGACCTTGACGACGGGGCTACCCTGACCGGACTGTGGCTGAATAACAATCAACTGTGGTCAATAGATACCACCAATACCAGGCTGATGACCTATATTGATAGCCTGACCCAGCCCCTTACCCTGACCTCGCCCCAGGATGAGGGGCGGGGGATTGGCAACATCATTGACAGCACCATTAGCAATGTCAGTCTTGATTGGGAGGTTGCTGATGGGGCGACGGGCTACCAGTGGCAGCTTGACCATGACACTGATTTCTCCACTGTTCCTGTTGGCTTTGAGGACACCACTAAAGCCAGCAGGGCTAGGCTGCCGACACTGGAGCTGGCGACTAGATACTACTGGCGGGTGAGGGTCACCAGTCCGGTATTAAGCCCGTGGTCAGACAAGTGGTCGTTTGTCACCAGTCTCGGTGGTGACATTGTTGCCCCTGAGCTTGAGAGCCCCGCCGCCGGCGCCAGCGGGGTGCCGCTAAGACCTGTCTTTCAGTGGAGTGCCATCGCCGGGGCGGATAGCTATGAGCTGGAGGTGTCTACTGATTTTAACTTTGGTAATCCCTCAATCCTCAAAGTTGAAGAGTATTCCCTGCCCGGCAATGCCTGGCAGAGCAGCCTGAGCCTGGATTGTGATACCACTTACTACTGGAAGGTCAGGGCATGTGGCTCGGACAGCTATAGCGCCTGGAGTGCCGTTGGTGCCTTCACCACCGAGCCGCCACCGGCGGAGTCATCCCCATCCCCATCACCACCAACGCCTGCCCAACAGGCTATCCCCGACTGGGCAATGTGGCTAATAGGTCTAGGTGGTGCCCTGCTGGTGACTATGGTAGCAATACTAATCGTAATGGTTATACTAACAGTGAGGAGGCGCAGGCTGTAACCCAATCAGGTTGACACCACAGCCTGGTAACTATTCGCCCGCTTGACAACCGCCTTATAATCATTTAAACTAATTCCTAAACGCAGAGTTGCTTCTTAAAGATATGGATAAGAAGCGACACAAGGCTAAGGAGGTGATGCCATCAGGGAAACATAGGAAGCAAACTTACTGCAAACTAGCAGAAAAAGGAGATAAAAAATGAAACCACTAGCCAAAGTGTTTATTGTTGTTACTCTTGTAGCTCTCCTGGTGGTTCCGGTGATGGGGTGTGAAGGAGTGCCGGGACCAGCCGGATCGCAGGGACTGCAAGGACCAGCCGGACCAGCCGGACCAGCAGGTTCACCTGGGCCGCCGGGTGGCGAGGAGGGGCTTCTTCTAGACGGTTCAGTGACATCGGTCAAGCTGGCAACCGGTGCCGTGACATCGGCTAAAATCAAAGACGGCACCATTGTAGCGGCTGATATCGCCGCCAACACTATAGCAGCGGGTGATATCGCCACTGGTGCTGTAGATACTGCTGAGCTGGCAGCTGATGCAGTGACATCGGCTAAGATTGATGATCTCACAATAGCCAATGCCGACATCAGCGCGACTGCAGCCATAGCCGGCTCCAAGATTAGCCCGGATGTTACCAACGCTATTGTAGGCGATACCGCCGGTTACACGGTGACAATCTATAGCGAAACCATCGACCCTGCGTCGGTAGCTGCCGCTACGGTAGCTGCAGAAACTTTTACCGTCACCGGGCTTACCACCACTGACATCGTTTTCGTCAACCCGGGTGTGAATACCATCGGAGTTGCCGGAGTCAGAGTTAGCGCAGCTAACACCTTAGAGGTTATCTTCGTGAATCCGACAGCAAGTGCTATTGACGCTGCGTCCAGCACCTGGGAAATCGTTGCTCTTACACCCTAGTAAGTAAGGGAATAGCAAGAAGCAACCGGGTTCATTTGGTGTCAGCCCAAATAAGGGGTTTGGTCAAAGCAGTGGGACACTGGCAGGATTACCTGTAGCTTTCTAGCACATACCGCCAGGTTGAGCCAGCGGTTTGCTCTATAATTAAGGGCACGGTGCTTTTGTCTTTGGTAATCCACACGGATATGTCAAAGGCACCGTGCCCCTCTAATGCCCAGCAGTCAAAGGAGCCAGCGGGGACATCAATCTGCTCTTCGCCCACTACCTCGATTGTTATGGCGGCGGTTTGAGTAGCATCGGGGAAAGCCAGCAGATTTACCTGTTGGGAATAGGTCAGGCAGAGCGGGCTGAGACGCAGCAGATAAGGCAGCTGCTCAGCAGTAGCCAGACCTGGGGGGTGCTCGATGACGCTTTCGGTGATTTCACCCTCCCGGCTAATTATGACCCGCATCTTGCCCAACTCGAGATAGGTGGTGACCTCTGTCGCCCACTGCTCCACCCCGGCTCGCCTCATAAATACCACTGTCTTTTTCAACATCCCATCCTGGTCAAAAACTATGGAGCCTTCCTGGGTTATGTCCCCAGCCAGTTCCATCTTATAGCTAGCCTGATAGCAGTCCACATCCTGAAAGTTCACTCTCATTGGCACCGCGGTCACCAATGTACCCACCGCGGTTTCCCCTAGGTAGACCCGGTAGCCCATTTCCTCGCCTACTCGGATTACCTCTTTGGCACCACAGCCGACTAACGATGCTATTATCATCCCAATGATGAGCAAAACCAATGACGGTTTCATCTAACCAACCTCAAATGATGCTGCCCTTCTTTGCAGGCTCGTTGATATTCCAGCCAGCTTGCCATTTTTCAACTACCATCTCCTCAATAGTCAAGCAAAAAGACCTGGGTGCTGGTCGGCAGGCTTGACCTGGTGACAGACAGCTTTGGCTGGGAGCTGACCCCCTTTACCCCAATCTCCTTGAGAAACTCCGACACCGGTTCCAGCTTCCAATTCAGGGCCGGGGTTTTATAGTGCATGGGGACTACCGCCTTTGGCTCAAGCTGTCGTACCACTTCAGCCGCCAGAGGGGCACTGATAGTAGAAACACCGCCCACCGGGAGCAGCAGCACATCGACATTACTTATCTCCTCTACCTGCCCGCTAGTAAGCACATGTCCCAGGTCGCCAAGGTGACAGACCATCACCTCATCTATCTCCATAAGATAGACAGTGTTTTTACCCCTCTTTTTACCCCCCTCCTGGTCATGGAAGGTGGCGATGCCGGTAATGAGGACGCCGCTAATTTCATACTCACCGGGTCCGCTAACTGCCCTTGGCTGGCCGCCAATGCCCTGAATATAGGAATGAGACGGGTGTTGGTGGCTGACGGTGACAATATCGGCGGTAGGCTTGCCCAGTGAATAGCCCAGGTCAGGTGGAAAGGGGTCGGTAATAACTGTCGCCCGCTTGCCTTTGATTTTGAAGCAGGAGTGACCTAACCAGCTAATATCCATATCTTGACCTCATCGGCTAAATATAGCATAAGGTGAGGCTGACGGTCAACGGAAAAGTAGCTCACCAGCTAGCTAAAATAAACCCTATAGACTACTGGCTGCCTCAATTGCCTCGGCGACGACAAATAGTGAGCCGGCGACACAGACAAGGTCTCTATCCCCAGCCAAAGCCAGCGCCCGGGATAGTGCCGCCGGGATATCAGCCGCCGTCTGGGCATCTACCCCATACCGCTTGAACTCGGCAGCCAGCGGTGCCGCCGCTAGAGCCCGGGGGTGGTGGGAGCGGGTGGCAATCACTTTAGCAAAAACAGGTGCCAGCTCCCGAGCTATTCCGGCGATATCCTTGTCGTCTGATGCCCCGATAACCAGAATCGCCCGCTCAAAGTCAAAGTATCTCTCCAGAGCCTCTTTTAGTTTGACGGCGGCATCGGGGTTATGGGCGCTATCAACCACCAGCAGGGGGTGATGCTTGATAATTTGGAGGCGACCTGGCCAGCTTACCTGCGCCAGACCCTGGCTGATGCTATCCGGGGAAATATTAAAGCCTTTCTCAACTAGAACCTCTACTGCCGCCACGGCGGTGGCGGCATTGACTTGCTGGTGGTGGCCTAAAAACGGGATGGACAGCTCATAACTGCCCCGCTTTCCCTCGACATGGAGTTGTTGCCGCTTAAGGTCACCTCCCCGGCTCTGCCAGGTAACATCACTGCCCACCCTGACCAGCCGTGCCCGGCGGCTTCTGCTAACTTTTGCTATTACTTCAGCCGCATCAGGTGGCTGGGGGGAGGTGACGGCCACGCTTTTCGGCTTGATAATACCCATCTTCTCGGCTGTGATTTCAGCCAGCGAGCTGCCCAGCACCTCGGTATGGTCAAGGCTGATTGAGGTGATAATGCCAACCTCAGGGTTAATGACATTGGTGGCATCAAACCTGCCCCCCATCCCCACCTCCAGTACCTGAAAGTCAGCTTCCTTGGCGGCAAAGTGGGCGAAAGCGAGCGTCGTTAACAGCTCAAAGGTAGTCAGCCGACCATAGGTGGCTTTTTGATTGACTGCCTCAACCTCAGGTTTAAGCCTCGTCACCAGAGCCGCCAGCTCTGTCTCTGAGATTAGCTTGCCATCAATCTGGATGCGCTCTCTTATGGTGTGCAGGTGGGGTGAGGTGTAGAGACCGGTAATATAGCCGGCAGCGGTCAGGATTGAGGCTATCATGGCGGCCGTGCTCCCCTTGCCGTTGGTGCCGGTAATGTGAACTGACCTGGCTTTAAGGTGGGGGTTGCCCAGCCGGGACAGTAGTTCCTCCACACGCCTCAGGTCATAATTAACCGCTGTATGCGGCAGCGGCATCCTTTCGTAGTCAGGATAGCTGAGGAGATAATCTACCGCCGGCTGATAGTCCATTTTTGCACATCAGGGGAAATCGGGATTTATTATAACACTGCCGGTCAGGCCAAACAATTAAGGTGATACTTGACGCTTGTTAGGAGCGGCTGATATTATCAGCTTACCATATTGGAGCTATCTTGGGGGGTGCCATGAATTTTACGGAAAAGCTGCTAAATGCCAGCCGTAAAAATGAGAGCTTGCTCTGTGTTGGGCTTGACCCCGACCCGAAGCTGATGCCGGACAATGTGACTGTCCTTGAATTCAACAAGGCAATCATTGAGGCAACCGCTGATATAGTGTGCGCCTATAAGCCGAACCTTGCCTTCTATGAAGCTCTGGGGGGGGAGGGGCTTGATGCTCTCAAAGGGACTATAGAGCACATACCCGACGACATTCCGGTAATTGGCGACGGTAAGCGGGGGGACATCGGCAACACTGCCAGAGCCTACGCTAAGGCTATCTTTGATAACCTTAAATTTGATGCCGCCACCGTAAACCCCTACCTCGGCTTTGATTCCATAAAGCCCTTTATTGATTATCCTGATAAAGGGGTATTCATCCTGTGTCGGACATCAAATGCTGGTGCCCTTGATTTCCAGTCTCTCCGCTGTGGGGTGGGAAAGGGGCAGCGCTCCCTTTTTGAGATAGTTGCTCACAAAGCTGAGGAGTGGAACATAAACGGCAACATCGGACTGGTTGTGGGCGCCACCTATCTTGAGGAACTGAGACTGATTCGTAATAACCACCCCGATATGGTGCTTTTGATACCGGGCATCGGCGCTCAGGGGGGGGATATAGCGACCACAGTTGGTTACGGCGTTGATGCTCACGGGGAGAGGGCGATTATCAACTCATCACGGCAGATTATATATGCCTCGCCGGAAAAAGACTTCGCCCAAACAGCGCGCCGTGTTGCCTTGGAACTTCGCGACCAGATTAACACCTACCGAGAGACAAAGGGCTAGCTCTTTAAGAAAAACTCATGGAGATTAAGATGGGAGATATTTTCCGCCTCAAAAAGAAGCACCCCTGCGGCGGCGACCAGTGGCAGGTGGTCAGGCTGGGGGCTGATATCGGCATTAGATGTCTCAAATGCCAGCATTATGTTCTCCTTGGGCGGGGCGTCTTGGAACGCCGGGTGAAGGAAATCATCTCACCGGGGCAGTAATGGCTAACCAGGCTGCCGGGAATAGACAGGGCGGATATTAAGCAGCTTGGGCATCAATACCATAGAGAGATATCTAATATGCCCCTAAGCATTCTGAAAAGCCATCTCGGCGCCTCTGGTGGGCTTCTCTGCTGAAACGAGGGGAGGGCTACAAACTACAGACGCCGGGTTTATCTAGGTAGGGTGCTAACGAGTTTCTGAAATTAGGGTAAAGTTGGCCTAGAAAGGTATTGACAAAGACCTTGGCATTTGTTATGCTATAGGTGGCAGCTGAAATCAGCTAAAAGCTGATGGATGCGGCCGCCTCTGCCCTCTGAAAAGAGGGCTTTTTCTTATGGGTAAATCACAAATCCGTAATTGTCTGTTCTCGAAGCCTCCAACATATACCTCGGTTTAATCCTTTTATAGAGCTTATGTATCCCCCATTTTGCCTGCCTAGGTGTGTGGTCATGCCGTAGTCGTGCTAGGTATGCACCCATATCGGCAAGCTGAACAAAATAAGAATCCTGTGAATGTCTTGAAAAGGGGTCTTCAATAATTTTTACCAGAGGCGCTTGATAGTACCCACCATAGTGGCTTGGAATCGGATTATATACCCTCATCTTTCTTGATAACATTCTGGTCA
>SOJS01000093.1 GCA_004376435.1 Dehalococcoidia bacterium | reverse complement strand
GCCAAGGCAGCCTCGCGGCGGCTGGCTTATCTTGCCAGTGAAATAAAGAACCAAGCCCTGACCAATATATCACAAGACCTGCTCTCTAAGAGGGATGAGATACTGGCTGCCAACTATATTGACTGTAAAGAAGCCGAGGCATCAGGCATGAGTGCCGCTATGCTTGACCGCTTAATACTGAACCCCAGCCGCCTTGAGTCCATAGCTCAGGATGTGCTGGCAGTGGCAGCACTGCCCGACCCGGTGGGTGAGATAATAGAAGAGCGCACCCTGCCCAATGGCCTACGACTCACCAAGAAGCGGGTACCGCTGGGGGTAATCGGAGCGGTATATGAGAGCCGACCCAATGTCACTATTGATATCTCCGTCCTCTGCTTAAAATCAGGCAATGCCATCATCCTCCGGGGTGGCAGGGAGGCAATCAACTCCAACCGCGCCCTAGCCAGCGTGGTTCAGGATGCCTGTCAGAGAGCCGGCATGCCTGAAGGCGCCGTGCAGTTTATTGACAATACCGACCGAGCTTTGGTTAACCACCTGCTCACCATGAGCGAAATTATTGACCTGATGGTTCCGCGGGGTGGCGCCGAGCTGATAAAGTTCATTAAGGAGAAGGCAACTATGCCGGTGGTGGCGGGGGGGATTGGGGTCTGCCATACCTATGTGGATAAGAGCGCTGATATAGATAAGGCGGTGGCAATAGCCAATAACGCCAAAGTGCAGCGCCCCACAGTGTGCAATGCCCTGGACACACTGCTGGTGCACAGTGATATCGCCCCCAGATGCCTGCCCCTGATAGCCGCTGAGTGGGCAAAGGCAGGGGTGGAGATGCACTGCGACGGGCAGGCACTGGCTATCCTGAAAAAAGACCCCTCCCTGAAGCTGGCGCCAGCCACAGATGACGACTGGGGCAAAGAGTTTCTATCTCTGGTGGCGGCGGTCAAGGTGGTAGATTCCCTTGATGAGGCGCTGGAGCACATCGAGCGCTATGGCTCGGGACACTCTGAGGCAATAATAACCAAAGATGACGGGGCAGCCAAGCGCTTTCTTGATGAGGTGGATGCTGCCTGTGTCTATACTAACGCCAGCACCCGCTTTACTGATGGCGGTCAGTTTGGTCTCGGGGCTGAGGTCGGCATCAGCACCCAGAAATTCCATGCCCGTGGTCCGCTCGGGATAAGGGAACTGACCAGCTATAAGTGGACTATCGTCGGCAGCGGTCAGGTTCGCCCCTAGAGGCTTTTCAGGACTGTTTGCTGAACCTGAAACAGCCCCCCAATCCCCTTTTCCGCCAGGGAAATCAGGCTGTCAATTGTCTTCTTGGGGAAGGGCTTGGTTTCCGCCGTGCCCTGAACCTCAACAAACTCCCCCTGACCAGTCATCACCACATTGAAGTCAACCTCGGCAGCGCTGTCTTCATCGTAGCACAGGTCAAGCAGCATATTATTACGCACAATACCAACGCTGGTGGCGGCGACAGCGCTCCTCATCGGTATCGATGATAACACCCCCATATTGGCCAGGGTGTGGAGAGCCTGGTATAGAGCCACATAGGAGCCAGTAATAGCCGCCGTTCTGGTGCCACCATCTGCCTGAATGACATCGCAATCAACAATCAGACTTCTCTCCCCCAGCGCCGCCAGATCGGTTACTACCCGCAGCGAGCGCCCGATAAGACGCTGGATTTCCTGGCTCCGGCCGCCCCTGCCCAAATCACGGGGGGTGCGGGTAACTGTCGCCCGGGGTAGCATGGCATATTCAGCCGTAATCCAGCCGGTGCCGCTTCCCCTAAGAAAGATGGGCACCCTCTCCTCCAGGCTAACCGAGCACAGCACGCGCGTCTCCCCCAGCTCTATCAGCGCCGAGCCTTCGGCGAAGTTCTGGAATCTGGGCACTATTCTTACCGGCCGCAGCTCATCCCAGGCACGACCATCAGCCCTTTTCAAATCAAATCTCCCTCTTGAATACGCTAAAGTATAGCACTGACAGGTAATATTGGCAATCTAAACTACCTCACCCCCTCTTCACCCTAAAAAACCTGTGGTTTTTCAGGGAACCCGAATTCATACGGCAACCTCACCCCCTGAGTCCCCCTCTCCTTTAAAGGAGAGGGGGAAATAATAAAAAAGAGGGGCTAACGCCCCTCTTAAACACTCTTTCTTGCGATTATTTAATAAAGGG
>SOJS01000086.1 GCA_004376435.1 Dehalococcoidia bacterium | reverse complement strand
TTTCTTGCGATTATTTAATAAAGGGATGAAAAGGGACAAAAGTCCCTTTAAAAATTCTCTTCCCTCTCCCCTTTATAAGGGGAGAGGGATTAAGGGTGAGGGGTTGATAAAAAATCCCTTAGTACACGGAGCACTTATTAAAATGACCTTTGACCTGCTGTGGTAAGTGCTAGTAGAATGAATGCCATGAACATCAGCCCTGAGATTATAAGTCTGATAGATAAAATCAAAAATAATAAAACTCACGGTGCCAGCCAGCTAGCCAGGCAGGCAGCCAGGGTATTAAGGACTGCCGCCGAGCACAGCCGGGCAGAGACTGCTGACCAGCTTTTGCTGGAGCTGAAGGGGGCGGGGGAGAGGCTAATTTCAGCTCGCCCGGCGATGGCACCGCTGGCTAATATCATTATCTATCTGCTTAAGGCAACAAGAGAAAAGTCGGTGGCAATGGACCTAGCTTCAGCCAGACGCCTGGTCATTGCCGAAGCTGATGAGGCAATCAAAAGGTCACAGCAGGCAGTCACCCGAATTGCCCGGTATGGCGCCGAGATTATGGCTGACGGCGACAGGATAATGACCCACAGCTATAGCTCAACAGTGGTGGCTATGCTCAGGGAGACCTTTAATAAAAAGCGGGATATCAAGGTGATTATCACCCGTTCCAGTGGCCGGAGGACAGCTAAAGAACTGGGGCGTTACGGGGTAGCGGTTACCATTGTTAATGATGATGCCATAGACCTCCATATAGCCGGGGTGGATAAGGTTGTGGTCGGCGCCGACCGGCTATGTGCTGACGGCAAGTTAGTTAATGGCATCGGCACCTATCAGCTGGCTCTGGCGGCAAGGAAAGCCAATATTCCCTTCTATGTATTATGCGAGATGCTCAAGTTTGACCCCCGGCTGAGGGGGGAGGAGGTTGACCTGGAGGAGCCATCCGGGGTAAGCCACCCCGGCTTTGATATCACCCCACCCCAGCTGATTACCGCTGTCATCACCGAAAATGGGCTACTGACACTAAAAGAGGTTATCCGCTATCTGGAAAGCCAATAAGGATGGCTAGCCTTTATATACCCGAGCCAGCGTATCTTCAAGCCGGGGTACAGTCTGGTAATTGGTAATCTCTTCTGGCTTTATCCACCTTGCCTCTTCGTGTTCCCAGTCAATCTTTATCTTTCCCCTATCCTTTATGTCAAATAGATAGGGATGCACCACCCACCTGACGCCGAGCTTCTCATCCCTAATCGCCAGAGGTCTGCCTTTCTTTACCAGCTTGAGATCCTCACGGCACAGGTTGGTCTCCTCCTCTATCTCCAGCAGGGCCTGCTCATCAGCAGTTGTCTCCACATAGCCGCTAACCCCAGCCCACCTCCCCTGATAGCTACCGACCTGCTCACTGCGCCGCAGGAGCAGAATTTCACCGCCAGATTGAAGAAAACAGGTGACAACTTCTTTTTGCTGCAGCATGACTATTTTAAGCCGGTTAAAAATTCCTTCAGCCAGTTAAGAGCAGCAGTGGCAGCCTGGTCTTTGTTCTCCTCCCTGTCGCCGGCAAAGTTATGCCGCCGATTGTAAGCCCCTCCCCGGTGGGCTAGGCCAAGGTAGAAAAGCCCGACCGGTTTCTCCAGGGTGGCGCCACCGGGTCCGGCGACGCCAGTATCAGCCAGACAGATGTCCACCCCCAACACCCGTCTCCCCCCCTGTGCCATCTCCTCCGCCACCTGATGGCTCACGGCGCCATAGTGGTCAATAGTAGCCGCTCTGACGCCGACAACCTTGACTTTGACCTCATTGTTATAGGCAGTGATTGACCCCCGAAAGTAGTCCGAGCTACCAGGGATATTGGTTATGCGGTGGGAGATTAGCCCACCGCTGGCTGATTCCACCACTCCCAGCGTCAGCTCTTTGCAGCGGAGAAGGTCGCCTACCTCCTGCTCTGGGCTAGCCATGACCCTATATAAACCCCTCCATCAAGCTATATACTATTTTATCATCCATCTCCCCGCCCTGACCGAGCTTATTTATCAACTGGGCAACTAGTTGCTGCTTGCGCCCATCATAAAGGTCATCCAGCCCGACATAGATACCGACCCTCCTGCCAAGTATGAAGTTTGCCCTTTCCTTAGGAGGTAGCGCCTGGAATCTATCTATTACCGCCAGCATCCTTTCTTTGTCCTGGGGTAGTCTGCCCTCAACCTCCTGAAGCAGGTTGGTGATATGGTCGCTGACATAGTTTGA
>SOJS01000040.1 GCA_004376435.1 Dehalococcoidia bacterium | reverse complement strand
TCCCCTTCCCCTTATCAAGGGGAAGGGGAAATTTTTATACAAGAGAGGCTTCGCCCCTCTTTAGCTCTCCTTCAAGCCATCTCCTACTAAAGACGATATAAAGGTATAAATAAGAAGGCTACAATGATTCATTTGAAACCCCAGTAGCCCTCCCACCAATTCCATTCCTCGGTAGTTCTATAGCTACGGATTGCTTCGTAGATATTCTTGAGAAGGGTATCATACCCCTCATAGTAATTCTCCCAGCCAGGAATAAGTGGGTCATCGCCGTATATAATGCCAGGTATTCTTCCTGCAAAAAGATATGAGAGGTAGTATTCACCAGTTAAGTCGGTTGCTTCAATAGCTACCCTGTATCCCTCAGAATACGCAATAACCCAAGCGTGATAGCCACTGCTCGGCTCCCAAGGTGTGCGCCCAGTAGCAATATAGGCGTCAAAACCAGCATTCTCTAAAGCCCATTCAAGATAGGCTGACGACTCGCTACAGTCGAACACATGAGCCTTATAACCCGTTGGCAGCGCAAATTCAAAGGTCAAGAATTGGCACAATTCTTCGTAGGTATTGGAATGATGCGGGAATGCCTCAATAGAATAATAACTGTGAGGCACGTTTTCATATTGGTCTAACAACCTTTTTAACTCTCTGTTTTCAGCCTCGAGCCTATCATAGCTAAATTGTAGTTCAGACACCCTACCTTGAAGGACATCATAGCTCGACTGTAGTGATTCGTAATCCGATTCCAGCGAATTATAATTTGATTGGAGCACTGCGTAACTTGATCCCAGCGAATTGTAGTTTGACTCAAGGCTGGTATAGCTTAATTGAAGTTCATTTAGTTGTCTTGTCATATCAGTTATCTTAATTCCGGAGAAGACACCTCCACTTGCCAATAATGTGGCTAGCACTATAGTAGCAATCCAAAGTTTCATTCCTCCCCTCCTTTGTCAGCACCTTACTCTCCGCTTTTACCCAGTGCCTCAGCCCTCAGGGTTTCAGCCTTATCGGTTTTTTCCCAGGGAAGGTCAAGGTCATCACGGCCGAAGTGCCCGTAACAGGCGGTCTGCCGGTATATGGGGCGGCGCAGGTCAAGGGTCTGGATAATAGCCGCCGGTCTTAAGTCAAAGTGTTTGTTAATCAGCTCCAGTATTACCCCCTGGTCAACCTTAGCCGTGCCAAAGGTCTCAACTGAGACAGAGAGGGGGTGGGCGACGCCAATAACATAGGAAATCTGGAGCTCAAGCCGCTCCACCAGCCCAGCGGCGACAACATTTTTGGCGATATAGCGAGCCATATAAGTCGCCGAGCGGTCAACCTTGGTCGGGTCTTTACCGGAGAAAGCGCCGCCGCCGTGGCGGGCAATGCCGCCGTAGGTATCAACCAGAATCTTGCGGCCGGTAAAGCCAGTATCAGATACCGGGCCACCAATGACAAAGCGACCGGTAGCATTAACATAAAACCTGGTCCTGTCATCCATAAGCTGGGGCGGGATAACTACCCTAACTACCTGCTCAATAATATCCTTCTCTATCTGGCGACTGCTGACATCGGGGTTGTGCTGGGCGCCAATGACCACGCTATCCACCCGCTTCGGGGTGCCATTGCTATATTCCACAGTTACCTGAGATTTGCCATCGGGGCGGAGGTAGGGCAGAGTTTTATCCTTTCTCACCTGAGCCAGACGCCGACACAACTTATGCGCCAGGGAAATGGGCAGTGGCATCAGTTCATTTGTCTCGGTGCAGGCAAAACCAACCATCATCCCCTGGTCGCCAGCCCCTATCCCATCAAGGTCTGGCTCGGTTGAGGCTGCCTTTGCCTCCAGTGACTTATCCACCCCCAAGGCAATGTCGCCGGACTGCTCCTTAATAGAAACCATCACCCCGCAGGACTGATACTCAAAGCCATACTCAGGATAGATGTAGCCGACATCACGAACCACCGCCCGCACTACCTGCGGAATGTCAACATAGCAATCAGTGGTAATTTCCCCCATAACAACTATCAAGCCATTGGTTACCGCCGTCTCACAGGCAACGCGGGCAACAGGGTCTTTCCCCAGTATGGCATCAAGAATGGCATCTGATATCTGGTCACACAGCTTATCAGGATGCCCCTCGGTAACTGACTCTGAGGTAAACATGTATTTTGGTGAGCTGGTAAAACTACTGGTCATTTTAGCCTCCGTTTCTTTAAGTTCCCTGTTCCCAGCTGGTCAGGTATTCCTGCTGCTCCGGGGTCAGGCTATCAATCTCAATGCCTAGAGCCCGAAGCTTAAGCCGGGCTACCTGCTTATCAATCTCCTCGGGCACGGGATAGACTTTAGCCTCAAGTTTTTTCCTGTTTTTGACAATATACTCCAGACACAGTGCCTGGTTGGCAAAGCTCATATCCATAACGCTGGCCGGGTGCCCTTCCGCCGCCGCCAGATTAATCAGCCTCCCCTCCCCCAGCAGGTAAAGGCGGCGGCCATCATTTAAGAAGTACTCATCAACGAAGGGGCGCACCCGCCGCCGACTGCGGGACAGGCTCTCCAGAGCCGGAATGTTAATCTCAACATTAAAATGCCCGCTGTTAGCCAGAATAGCTCCGTCCTTCATCACCTCTAGGTGAGCTTTGTCAATGGTGCTCTTATCACCGCTGACAGTAATTAAAATATCACCTATTTTGGCGGCTTCTATCAGCGGCATAACCTGGTAGCCATCCATCACCGCCTCCAGGGCACGGACGGGCTCCACCTCAGTAATAATCACCTGGGCGCCCATCCCCCTAGCCCTTAGGGCGACGCCGTGCCCGCACCAGCCATAGCCGCAGACAACCACCTTCTTCCCCGCCCACAGGATATTGGTGGCACGGGTAATACCATCAATAGTGCTCTGCCCGGTGCCGTAGCGGTTGTCAAACAGGTATTTGGTCTGGGCATCATTGACGGCAATTATGGGATATTTCAGCTTTCCCGACCTGTCCAGACTGCGCAGCCTGATGACGCCGGTGGTGGTCTCCTCGGTACCACCGAGGACATTACAGATTAAATCTCGGCGACTGGTGTGCAGGGTAGCCACCAGGTCAGCACCATCATCAACAGTAAGCTGGGGTTTATGGTTTAGGGCGGTATTGATATGTCGGTAGTATGTTTTCTCATCCTCATCCTTGATGGCATTGGTCGGGATGCCGTCTTCCACCAGGGCGGCGGCGGCATCGTCCTGGGTGCTTAAGGGGTTAGAGGCGCACAGGATAACATCAGCCCCACCCTCCCTCAGGGTTAGCGCCAAGTTAGCCGTCTCGGTGGTAATGTGGAGACAGCCTGAAATCCTGATGCCCGCCAGCGGCTTTTCTTGGGCAAACCGCTGCTTGATTAGCTTTATCACCGGCATCTCACGATAAGCCCATTCTATCCGCCGCCTGCCGGCGTCAGCCAGTTTCGGGTCTTTAATTTCATAGTTTTTATCTAATGTCATCAGCTACTCCTTGGCAATCACTGCCTCCAGTCACTATCAGATTGTATTCTAGCATATATTCGGCGATAATTTCTGTCTCTTTTTCCAAATCACGGGTTATGCCGACTAAAGATGCTCCGTTACTTCTTGGCCATAGCAGTGATATACCAGTCCTGAGGCAGGTCATGGCTGGTATCGACTATCAGGTGGATGATAGCCAGACCGGGATATGAGCTTTTCAGGTCATCCAGGTCAACTGCCTCAAACCTCTTTTTGTTATTGCGGTAAGCCTGCTCAGTCAGGGCGTTTGACTGGTAATCCTCCCTGGTCCTTTTCAGTATGCGCCCAATGGCTACCTCTGGCGGGCAGTCCGTCTGCAGGATGACAAATGTCTTATTGTGTCTGGCGGCAACTGCCGCCGCCTGCTTCCTTAATGACTGGGCGATGAAAGTGGCATCAAGTATGGCGCCATCGCCTCTGTTTAAGGCTTCATCCGCCTGATGGAACATCTCATCATAGACCATTTGCCGCTTGTCCATATCCGAGGCGACCTTCTCATCAAAAATATCCTCACCTTTAAGCACCTCTAATCTGATGAGGTCAGTCCGAAGCCGGGGGTAGCCCTTAATCCGCGCCACCTCCTCAGTTGTCTCCGTCTTCCAGGTGCCGGGGAGACCACAGGCGATAAGGAGAAAACCAGTGCCCAAATTCTTTTCTATAAACCTGACAAACGGCTCTCTCAATTCATTACCTCCCTAAAGCAATGAATATTCAATGGTATCCAGAAACCAGAAGCCGTCTCTTCTAATCGGCTGGCTTCTGGTTATCTCTATCCTTTTCTTAAATAGGGGGGCAGCGGTCACCAGCGTGTGGTACTCACCATTCTCTCCACAGAGGTCAATATTTTTCTCCTTTAGATACCCCAGAAATTCCCTGTCCACCTTGCGCCCAAGCCAGCTAGCATCAAATAAATCAGCTTTGGCGCTGACTATCGTCGCCTCAAAGCCGGCATCTATAAACTCAAGGATAACCCCCTCCTGGTCTCTTAGCCACAGTGGCTCGACCGCCTTAATGCCTAACTCTCGGCAGACCCTCTCCGTCCACTCCTTATGCTCCTCCAGGTAGATATCGCCGAAAACCATGCCACCGCCACCGTTAGGGATTAAACTCTTTACCGCCTCCTTAAACTCCTTTTCATACCCGCTTGGTGTTGTCTCTTTCTGCAGCAGGGGGATGCCCATTGCCTCAGCCTGCAACTGAATTAATCTCGCCTCCGTGCCGTGAAAACTCACCCTTTTGTACTCTGTGGAAATAAAATTCAACAGGTAAGATACATTATATCCCTTAGCGCCAGCCTGATAACAGGCAAAGCAACTGTCCTTACCGCCACTCCAGGATGAGATATACATAAGACTTTCTCCTTAAAAGCCGAGCATGTCATATATATGATTCCGCCAGCTCAAAATAACCCCTGGCGGTAGCTAGAACTTTTTTCTTCTCCTCTTCAGAGATATGGGGGTCATCAAGCTTGAAGCTCTCCACCTTCCCCCGCACATAAGCCCGATAGCACTTATAGAAGGTAAGCAGCTCAAGCAGCCCCCTGTCCCGGCTCTTATCCACATAGGCAGTGATAAAGGTGGCTGACAGGTCAGGTCGCCGGTAGTGGTCTAAGTCCATAGCCAGAAAGGCGACTTCAGAGGCAACATCGCAGTAGCGGAAGCGGTCATTAAACTCAATGCAGTCATAGATATAGATGTCATCAGCAAAGCAGATATGGGCAGCGTGGAGGTCACCATGACAGTCCCGTATCCTGCCCTCGGCGACTCGCCTACGAAATAGAGAAGCATTTTTATCAATGAAACCATCACTGTAAGCCTTAAGGCGGCGGTAATTTTTCTGGGAGATGGTGCTAGTGATGTATTTTTCCGTCTGGGTGAAGTTTTCCTCGCTGTTCTGGGTGACAACATCAAGGCCACCAAAGGTGCTGATGGCGGCACTGGTCTCCGCCTGCTGGTGAAACTCAGCCAGCTTTTGCGCCAGATTGGTTACCATTTGTGGCGATACCTTGTTTTTGGTTAGCAGCACATCCATCATTGCCGGCTGGGGAAGACGGCGCATCCTGACGGCATACTCTATAATCTCGCCCTGACCGCCCATAGAAATACCGCCCTTATTTCTGATTACCGGCACCACTCCAAGATAGACATCGGGGGAAAGGCGGCAGTTAAGCTCAACCTCCCGCTGGCAGTAGAAGCGGCGCTTCTCCAGGGTGGTGTAGTCCAGATAGCCCAGATTTACCGCCTTCTTTACCTTATAGACATAGTCATCAGCAAGAAAGACAAAGGACATCTGGGTCTGCGCCAGCTCCACCTTCTTTGTCGGCTCGGGATATGCCTTCGGCTCAAGCAGCGCCCGAGCCAGCTCTGGCAGTGCCATCACTCCCCCTCCCCACTGCCGGCGGCTTCCAGCCAGTGCCTTAACTCGGCAAGTACCTTTTGGTGGTTATTTCTGGTTACGGTTATCAAATTTACCTCGGGTCGGCGCTTGATAGCATCTGCCAACGGGTTGGGCTTGAGCATGATAGTCCCCAGAACCCTCTTGCCACTGTCAATTATCTCTAAGACAGCCTCCCGGAAGCTAGCGGAGAAAAGCTCCATCTTGCCAATTTCATCAATAACCACCAGCTCGCACTCCCCAGCCGCCCGGCGCAGGGCAGAGACACCCACCTCATCAATACTCTCAATGTCAACCCCGTATTTACTTACCCGATAGGGGCTATCAAGGTCAACATGAGCCAAGGCAGCACTCCTACCATCAATGGTAACCAGCCTGAAGCCCTGCCTTATCCCCTGGCTGCGGATTTCCTCGGTGTAGAACCCACCCGCCTTCCCTTTCATCCCGGCTACTGCCTGCTTGATAAGGCTGGTCTTCCCTGTCCCCGGCATACCAGTAAGCAGATAGACTTGCTTCATCGGCGGCTCTGTTGTTTGACCTGAGCCTTTCTTCTTTCCTCTAGCTTCTTTTTGCGGCGCCGGTGTTTTAAAGTGGCCACTCTTTTACTCTTGTTCACTTTCTTTAACCTTCACAGCAAAAGTCTTAACAAAGCGACCAATGGAGCGGTCATAGCTCTTTTCCACCTCGGGGGGAAACAAGCAGGCGGGGAGCTCGCCATACTCCTTGTGATACAAGATGCATTCACAGCACTTACCCTTTCTGGAGCAGGGCTCATAAGTGCAGGGGCATCTCGCCTTATTTTTTTCAATCTGGCAGTCCACTGCAATTTCTCCTCTTATAGATAGCGCTCTCTTACCTTGAGTGATAGCTCCACCAGCAGTTCCAGCGCCCGCTCTGATGCCTCTTCGGTCAGGGAAGCCAGGCCGCAGCTGGGGGTAAGCAGCCCCTGCTCTATCAGCTGCCGATGGCGGATACCCTGTCTGGTAAAGGGTGCCATTGCCTCCTCAAGGCGGTCTTTAAGGCTGGCTACCGATTCCCCGGTCAGAGATTCCTCATCATTGGGCACAATCCCCCAGGCAATAGCCCCCCGCCGCTCAAGGAATTTCTTTACCTCGGCTGGGTAGAGGCTCAGCGACTGGGCATAGTTATAGGCGTCAAAGCTCAGGATGTCGGCGCTGGTAGCCAGGATAACTGACCAGTCAGTATTGCCACAGCAGTGAACGCCCTTCAGCCCGCCAATGCCACCCAAGACCTCATCAACAAGGCTGATAACCCTTTCTCTGGAGAGCGACATTGAGACCGAGCCGAAGGCAGCCATATACGGCTCATCAACAAAGATAATGGTATCGGGGCTGATTTCCTTTAACCTTTTTTCCTGCCAGGCTGCCTTTAGCCGCAGCAGCTTGGGGACGGCATCAGCCAGGACATCATCATAGAGCACCGCCTTGCGGCTGTCATCGGCAACGGTCAGCCCCCAGGTAATTGGTCCCGTTATCTGCCCCTTAACCATTCTTGGCGAGAGGTCCTTCAGGGCTAAAAAGCTGTCCAGCCCGGCGGCATATTCTGGGCTAACGGGGTATTTATTAATGTCATCTTCCAAGTAGGCGGTATAGAGCTCCTCAAGCGGCTTGTCCACCTCCTGGGAACGGTCAATATAGATACTGTTATCTTTAACTACCACGCCGGGAAAGCCCTGGCTAAACTGGGCATACATATTCTCCAGAAAGGAGCGATTGGGCAGCTGGGGCCAGGCAGGGATATCCTTCAAATAGCGGGTAATCGGTGAGCATGCCGCCTTGGGGTCGGTGTGGGGCATACTGCCAATAACGGTGGGCAGGCAACCAAATTCTATATCGGGCATAGCGCCGCTAGCTACCTCCCCTGGCTAAATACTTGCCAATTATCAGGTCAAGCTTTTTCTTTTGCTCGGCTGGTATAAGCTCGGGGGCGGTAACAATAGCCCCCTCCAGCGCCTGAGCGCAGTCACAGCCTCGCCCCGCCGGTATTCGGCTGACAGCCAGCTTGATAGTCTTTTTGGTGTTATCAATGTTCTGGCGCTGGGTCTTCAGGATAACATCCACCGTCACCGGCTGCTTTCTCTCCCACCAGCTATCATAGTCAGTAACGCAGGCGATAACAGCGTAGCAGATTTCTGCCTCCCGTGCCAGCTTGGCTTCAGGCAGTGCCGTCATACCAATAATGTCAGCCCCCCACGAGCGGTAAAGTCGTGATT
>SOJS01000022.1 GCA_004376435.1 Dehalococcoidia bacterium | reverse complement strand
CCTAGTTTACCTTATCTTCTTCAGAGGGCGCAAGTTAAGTTTTTATCTTTAACCCGATGATTTACTGTGTTACAATACCTTGGTGAAGATAGCTTTTAGCGGGGATGGTGCCGGTGGCTGAACTGGGTAAGGTTAAGGCAAGAATAGAAAAGCTGAAGGCTCAGATTAACCATCATAATTATCGCTATTATGTTCTGGATAGCCCTGAGATTAGCGATGCCGAATATGATGAGTTAATGAGAGAGCTTAAAGGGCTGGAGGAGAAATACCCCCAGTTTTTGACTTCGGACTCGCCGACACAGCGGGTTGGCGCCAAGCCGGTAGAGGCCTTTGGTGTGGTGGAACACCCCCTGCCTTTATTATCGCTGGGTAATGCCTTTTCTGAAGAGGAGCTAATTGCCTGGTATAACCGCATCTCAAAATTAGTCGGCGGGCAGTTGAGCTTTGTCGGTGAGCACAAGATTGATGGGCTGGCGGTGGCTCTGACCTATGTTAACCGCAGGCTAACTATCGGTGCCACCCGTGGCGATGGCTTCCACGGTGAGGATATCACCCAGAACCTGAGGACTATCGGGAGTCTGCCGCTGTCTGTGCCCAAAGAGGCGCCGCCCCGCTTTGAGGTGCGGGGTGAGGTCTTTCTGCCTAAAGTCGGCTTTGATAAGCTAAATAAGGAGCGGGCGGCGGAGGGGCTGCCCCTCTTTGCCAACCCCAGAAACGCCGCTGCTGGCTCTGCCCGCCAGCTTGACCCCCGTGTTACGGCGCGGCGGCCGCTGGATATCTATATCTATATGCTGGGCTACGCTGAGGGCAGACCAACCCCATCAAGCCACTGGGAAACAATGGAGTATCTTGGGTCCCTTGGCTTTAAGGTCAACCCCAATAATAGAAAGCTAGCCACTATTGAGCAGGTATCACATTTCTACGATAGCTGGCGGGAGAGGCGGGAAGACCTGCCCTATGAAGCCGACGGCATTGTCGTCAAGGTGGACTCCCTTGACTTGCAGGGGCGTCTGGGGGATATTGGCCATGAGCCGAGGTGGGCGATTGCCTATAAGTTTCCGGCTATCCAGGGGACAACTCGCCTCAAGAAAATTGAAATCAGTGTCGGCCGGACGGGCACCCTTAACCCCTACGCTGTTCTGGAGCCGGTGGCGGTGGGTGGGGTAACCATCAGAAAGGCAGCCCTGCACAATGAGGACGACATCCGCCGTAAGGACATCCGCGAGGGGGATATTGTCATCATCCAGCGAGCCGGTGAGGTAATACCTGAGATAGTGGCGCCGGTTAAAGGCAAGCGCCGTGGTCGCGAAAAGGAGTTCCGCCTGCTTGAGAAGATATACGATAGTAAGAAAAAGCGTCCTGCCTGCCCTGAGTGCGGGGCGGAGGTGGTTAAGGCTGAGGGCGAGGTTATGTATTACTGCTCTAATGCCGCCTGCCCGGCCCAGATTCAGGAGCGGCTGGAGCACTTTGTCTCGCGGGGGGGTATGGATATCAGGGGGATAGGTGAAAGGCTCAGCGCCGCCCTTTTTGAGCAGGGGCTGGTCAGGGATGTCTCCGACCTTTATTACCTGAAAGAGAAAGACCTGCTCAAGCTGGAGGGAATGGCGGAAAAGAGCGTTGGCAATATCCTCGGTGCCATTGAGAAGAGCAAAAAGACGCCGCTGGGCAGGGTTATCTTTGCTCTGGGCATTCGCCATGTCGGCGGGGAGATGGCGGAGATTTTGGCTAATGAGTTTTCCAGCCTTGATGAGCTGGCTCAAGCCTCAGCGGAGAAGCTGATAGCTATCACCACTGTCGGCCCCAAGATTGCTGAGAGCGTCACCGCCTTCTTCAAGCAGAAAGAGAACCGCCGCATCATTAAGCGGCTGGAAAAGGCGGGGGTCAGGCTTAAGGCGGAGAAAATTGAGGCACGGGAAATACCCTTGGCGGGGCAGGAGTTTGTTATCACTGGTCGGCTGGAAAATTTCAGCCGGCAGCAGGCGGAGGCTCAGATAAGAGCCCTCGGCGGCAGTACCAAGAGCGATGTTACCCGCCAGACAGATTACTTAGTGGTCGGTGCTGAGCCCGGTTCCAAGCTTGCCAAGGCAAAGGCGCTGGGCATCAAGCAGATAAGCGAGGAGGAGCTCCTGCGTCTGCTAGAGCAGAAGACCTGATATGAAGCTAATTTTAGGTCTGGGTAATCCGGGGCGGGGTTATGCCCATAACCGCCATAACATCGGCTTTGTCTGTGTTAACCACTTTGCCCGAAAACAGGGAATACGCTTTGACAGCAAGCAGGGGAAAGCCCGAGTTGGCACAGGGGAGGTGGCTGGCGGGGAGGTGGTGTTTGCCAAGCCCCAGACCTACATGAACCTGAGCGGTCAGTCAGTCAGCCGGCTGGTAAAGAAGTTCAATATTAACTTAAGCGACCTTATCGTCATCCATGATGACCTTGACCTGCCCTTGGGCAAAATACGCCTCCGCCGCGGCGGTGGCTCCGGCGGACACAAAGGGGTTAAATCTATTATCTTCTGCCTTGGGGGCCGGGATTTTCTTCGCCTTCGGGTAGGCATCGGGCGACCGACATCATCTACTGAGGTCAGCGAGGCTGATATTATTGCCTATGTCCTCAGCGACTTTGCCCCTGATGAAAAGCGGATTATTGCCAAGGTCATACCCAGGGTGGGTGAGGCTATCCTGTGCCTTATCAGCGAGGGTCTGGTGGCGGCAATGAACAGGTATAACTAGTCCTTTGCCAATCTCTAGAGGCAGGTGATATAATTTGCCTATCTGCTGAATTAAGGATTCTGAAATGACAAACGAGAAAAAATTTATCGCTGTCATTGGCGGTAGCCAGTGCACACAGCAAGAGGCTGAGTTGGCGGAGAAGGTCGGTCGTGAGCTGGCCAGGCGGGGGGCTACTGTGGTCTGCGGGGGCTTAGGTGGGGTGATGAAAGCCGCCTGCAAGGGCGCCAGCGCTGAGGGTGGGGTAACCATCGGCATCCTGCCTGGAGAAAGCCGCCTGGCGGCTAACCCCTATGTCCAGATTCCGGTAGTCACCGGCATAGGCTATGCCCGTAACATTGCTGTCGTCAAATCAGCCCAGGCGGTTATTGCTATCGGCGGCAGCTACGGCACCCTCTCCGAGATTGGGCATGCTCTCCAGAGCGGCATCCCGGTTGTCGGCTTAAATACCTGGTCGCTAGCCAGAAGTGGTCAGACAGATAGCCTCTTTGTTTCGGCTAAAGACCCGATTGAGGCAGTAGATAAAGCGCTTAGCCTGGCGGTGGACTAGTTGCTAATCAGGTTAGGGGTTTAAAATGTCAACTATTGAGAATATCAAAGCTAGGGAAATCCTTGACTCTCGGGGCAAGCCGACGCTTGAGGTTGAGGTGGAGCTGCTTGATGGCACTATCGGACGGGCGGCGGTGCCCTCTGGTGCCAGCACCGGTAAATATGAGGCGGTGGAGCTGCGGGATGGGGATATCTCCCGCTTTAATGGCCAGGGTGTGCTCAGGGCAGTAGCCAATGTTAATGAGACCATCGCCGCCGAAATAACCGGCATGCCGGCTACTGACCAGGCGGCTATTGACAGTAAGCTGATTGAGCTTGACGGCACCGCCAACAAATCAAACCTGGGGGCTAATGCTATCCTGGGGGTGTCGCTGGCGGCGGCACGGGCGGCGGCTAACCTGCTTGATGTGCCTCTATACCGCTACTTGGGCGAGGCTGACAGCTATGCCTTGCCGGTACCGATGATGAATATCCTTAACGGCGGCAAGCATGCCACTGGTTCAACCGACTTTCAGGAGTTTATGGTGGTGCCGGCTGGGGCTGATAGCTTCAGCAGCGCTTTGAGGATGGGCACCGAGGTCTACCACAGCCTGAAGAAAGTGCTTGAGGGTAGAGGGCGGGACACCAATGTTGGCGATGAGGGTGGCTTTGCCCCCTCTCTAGCCTCAAACAAGCAGGCGGTAGAAGCTGTGCTGGCGGCAATTGAGAAAGCCGGCTATAAAGCGGGCAAGGACTGCTTTATTGCCCTTGACCCGGCGGCTAGCGAGTTTTATCAGGATGGTAAGTATATCCTGAAAAAGGAAGGGGCATCACTTACCAGCAGCGAGATGGTTGATTACTACTCCCGCTGGGCATCAGATTATCCCCTGATTAGTATTGAGGATGGTCTGGCTGAGGATGACTGGGATGGCTGGCAGCTGCTGACGAAAAGGTTAGGCGGCAAGCTCCAGCTGGTTGGTGATGACCTCTATGTTACCAGTGTTGACCGCTTGAGCAGAGGCATCAGCTTGAAGGCGTCTAATTCTATCCTGATTAAACCCAATCAGGTGGGCACCCTTACGGAGACAATTGCCGCTATTCAAATGGCACAGCAAACAGGCTGGACGGCAATAGTAAGTCACCGCTCCGGCGAGACCGAAGATACCACTATAGCCGACCTGGCAGTAGGTCTAAATACGGGACAGATAAAGACGGGGGCGCCTTGTCGCTCCGAGCGCACGGCAAAATACAACCGCCTGCTCAGAATAGAAGAGGAGCTAGGGGAGAACGCCAGCTTTGGCGGGGAAAAGGCGTTTTACCATCTGAGAAAATAGATGGCTTTCTGTTGGCAACTAGATAGTATGGCACAATGAAAAAGATAGGCATTACCACCACCGTGCCCATAGAGATTTTAATTGCCGCTGGCTACCAGCCGGTGGATTTAAACAATGTCTTTATTGCTGACCCCAGTCCGGGGCGGCTAATTAATATCGCCGAGAAAGATGGCTTTCCCTTAAACTGCTGTAGCTGGATTAAGGGTATCTACGGGGTGTGTGCCGATTACGGGATTGATACTGTTCTTGGTGTCACTACCGGTGACTGCTCCAACACCATTATGCTGATGGAGGTCTTAAAACTGAAGGGGGTTAGGGTGATCGCCTTTGCCTACCCCGACCAGCCCGACCCCCCCAAGGTGCAAGCCGCTCTCACGATGTTGGCGGAAACTTTCGGCACCAACCTTGAGGCAGCCGCCAAAGTCAGGGATGAGCTCAAATCCAGCCGCAGTCTGGCACTGGAGCTTGACCGCCTTACCTGGCGGGAGGGGGTGGTCAGTGGTGGGGAGAACCATCTGTGGCTGGTGTCCACCTCTGATTTTAATCAGGACTACAGTAAATACTGCCGCCAGCTCCAGAAGCTGGTGGAAGACCGCCGCCGCCGCCAAGCCTACCCCAAGGACTGGCTCAGGTTAGCCTATATCGGCGTGCCCTCAGTCTACGGGCATGACCTTTATCCCTATCTGGAGAGCCACCGCGCCCGGGTGGTCTTCAATGAAGTTCAGCGTCAGTTCGCCATGCCCCGGTCAGGAGATAGCCTAGCTGAGCAGTACTCAAACTACACCTATCCCTACTCAATATATGAGCGGCTGAAGGACATCGCCACCGAGCTTGAGCGGCGGCAAATTGACGGCGTTATCCACTATGTCCAGGCTTTCTGCCACCGCGGCATCGGTGACATTATCTTTAGAGACGCCCTGAAACTGCCGGTGCTAACTCTGGAGGGAAATGACGACTTCTTCCTCAGCCACCATGTAAAGACACGGATTGAAGCCTTCCTTGATATGTTACGACATACCCGGCGCAATCTGAAATATAGCCAGAAAACCACGGCCTAGAGAACGCAAGGAGGATTAAGATGGCGACTAAAATTGGAATTAACGGTTTTGGACGGGTGGGCAGGCTAGCCTTAAGAGCAGTCAACCACTACTATAGCCGCCGGCTGGAGGTGGTGGCAATCAATGACCTCACTGATGCCAGGACTAACGCCTATCTATTGAAGTGGGACAGCATCTATGGTCCCTATCCTGGTGGGGTGGAAGCTAGTGAGGATGCCATTATTGTTGACGGTAAAAAAATAAAGGTTTTATCCGAGCGCGAGCCGTCTGAAATCCCGTGGTCTGATTACGGCGTGGATATTGTAATAGAGTCAACCGGCAAATTTACCGATGCCACCAAAGCGGCGGCTCACCGGCAGGGCAGCGTCAGGAAGGTGCTCATTTCTGCCCCGGCCAAGAACGAAGATGTAACTATTGTCCTCGGTGTCAACGAAGACCAGTACCAGCCGACCAAGCATCATATAATATCTAATGCCTCCTGCACCACTAACTGTATCGCCCCCGTGGTCAAGGTGTTGCACCAGAGCTTTGGCGTCAGTAAGGGCTTGATGACCACTGTTCATGCCTATACTAATGACCAGAAACTGCTCGATGTTTTTCACAAAGACCTGCGCCGGGCGCGCGCCGCCGCCCTGAATATTATCCCCACCACCACCGGTGCCGCCAAGCTGGTGGGCAAGATTATCCCCGAGCTTGAAGGGAAAATCCACGGTCTGGCGCTCAGGGTGCCGGTGGCGGCTGGCTCCATCGTTGACTTTGTCGCCGAATTAAGGCAGGAGGTTACGGTAGAAGAGATAAACCGAGCTTTTAAGCAGGCAGCCGAAGGCTCACTTAAAGGAATACTGGAATACTGCTCGGAGCCGCTGGTGGGCATTGATTTTAAGGGTAACCCGGCCAGCTCCATCTTTGATGCCCTGAGCACCATGGTAATCGCTGGTAATCTGGTCAAGGTGCTTTCCTGGTATGATAATGAGTGGGGCTATAGCTGCCGCTTAGCCGACCTGACGGCTTATGTTGCCGATAAGGGGCTATAGCGCCTTTGGCAACTAGGGATAACCTATGAGCTGGGATGAGGTCAAAAGAGCCCGAAGGCGGCTTTCCCGGGAGCAGGGCACAATCATCAAGGACTGGGGAGGCCGGCTGCCGATTGCCCTTATCTACCCCAACTCCTACTATCTGGGTATGTCCAATCTGGGGCTTCACGCCATCTATCGCCTGCTTAATAGCTATGACGGCGTCGTCTGTGAGCGAGCCTTCTGGGAGAGGGAAAGCCGTCAGATACTGTCTCTGGAATCACAGCGCCCCCTTTCCCATTTTGCCGTCCTTGCCTTCTCTATCTCCTATGAGCTTGATTATTTCAATATCGTGCCCATTCTTAAAGCCAGCGGCATCCCCCTGTATGCCGCCGAGCGGGATGAGAGACAGCCGCTGGTTATCGGCGGCGGTCCCTGTATTATTGCCAACCCCACCCCCCTTTCCCCCTTCTTTGACTGCCTCTGTATCGGCGAGGCAGAGGCGATACTGCCGCTGCTACTGCCGATAGTCAGGCAGGGCGCCAGTCGGCGTGACCTGCTTAAAGAGCTGGCAAAACTGGCTGGCGTTTATGTGCCTTCTCTCCCCCCGGCAGCCCCGGTGGTCCGCCAGTGGGCGAAAGACCTTGATGACTTTGCCGTCACCTCGGTTGTCCTCACCCCGGATACTGAGCTGGGCGATTTATACCTTATTGAGGTGGAGCGGGGCTGTAACTGGGGCTGCCGTTTCTGCCTGGTGAGCGACGCTTTTAGCCCGATGCGCTACCGCTCCTTGGATAATGTGCTCAGCCAGGCTGAGCTGGGGCTTAAATATAGAAAGCGGATTGGGCTGGTTGGCGCCGCTGTTTCCGACCACCCCCAGATAGAGGAGTTGATAGTCAGGCTGCGCCAGATGGGGGCGCAACTCTCCGTCAGCTCGCTGCGGATGAAGCCGCTCTCCTCTGTTGTGGTGGGGGAGATGGCTAAGGGGGGAGCAAAAACCATCGCCCTTGCCCCTGAGGCTGGCTCCCAGCGCCTGCGCCAGGTGATAAAGAAGGGAATCTCCGAGGAGGATATCCTGGAGGCAGTGGACAAGGTCGCCGGGCAGGGAATAAAAAGGCTCAAGCTCTACTTTATGATTGGGCTGCCCACAGAGACGGATGAGGATATAAGCGAAATAATAAGCTTAACCCTTAAATGCAAGGCTATCGCCGATAGTTATAAAGGCGGCTTGCGCCTTGTCCTTAATATTGCTCCCTTTGTCCCTAAGGCGGGCACACCCTTCCAGCGGCTACCTATGGCTGTGCCGCTTGTCCTAAAGCAGCGCCTTGACCTCCTCAAAAAGGCGCTGGCGCCGCAGGGAATCATCCTCAAGTGTGAAAGCCCGGCCTGGAGCCAGATTCAGGCGGTTCTTGCCCGTGGCGATGCTAAACTGGCTGATGTCCTGGCTGATATAGACGAGGTATCACTCTCCGGCTGGCGGCGGGCGGTGGCAAAAAG
>SOJS01000114.1 GCA_004376435.1 Dehalococcoidia bacterium | reverse complement strand
CACCACCCCCGCCCCCGATAGACAGATGCCGCCCGGGGTATGGCCCGGGGTGTGAAAAACAACAAAATGCAAATCACCAAAATCAAGGCTGTCCCCTTCCCTAAGCAGCCTATCAGCCGCACCACCCCGCCAGCTAATGGCAGAGGCATCATCACTATGGATACAGACCTCAGCCCCCGCCCCCTCCCTGACCTGAGACACGGCGCCGATATGGTCGGGGTGACCATGAGTTGCCACAATGAACTTTATGTCAAGCCCCAGCTCCCTGACCGCCTCCAGAACCCGCTCCGCCTCATCACCAGGGTCAACTATCATCCCTTCCTTAGTTGCTTCACAGCCGATAAGATAACAGTTAGCCGCAATTGGTCCCACCACCAGTTTCTTAATCAGCACTTAATTCCCCTGTCTTTTTAATGCCTCGGGTTAAGCATAGAATATACCAAAAACCCAATCAAGCAAAAAAGCAGGCTCCCAGCATTCTAGCTAAAAGTATTACTGCTGAAGCCTGCTTTCTATCAGGTTTAAGACTGCGCTTCGTTCCCTACTCCTCCCGCTTGGTCTTTGACCAAATAGCTCCTCTTAAAAGAGAGCCCTTAAATAATTAACGAGGAGCTCGGGAACCTTCCAACCGCTCCTCGCTGATTTCCAAAACCTCACCCTTTACTGCCTACCAGCGAGGAGCTTACCCTGGGAAAGATCCAGCAGCATAACAAAACTATCTTCATTACACCATCCCTCCTCTCTGCTAAGTGCCAAATAAGGGAGTTGCTATTCTATTGTCAATTATATTTTAACAAACGGCCTGCCAGAAGTCAAACGAGCTGTAATAGAATGTCGGTTAATGTGGTCAGTTTTTAACCCTTTGACATCAGGGGTAGAAAGCTGGTAACTTTTATGTATTAACTAGTTGGTGGGCAAATAGACGATGGCGCTTATCCTCACCCTGACGGCAATCTTCCTGCTCGCTCTGAGCGGGATAGCCATCTGGTATTTCCTCCACAGCCGACATCTGGCTCAGGGCGGGAAGGTAGCCAAAAAAGGGGCGGAGGGGTTGCCCTTCCGCTGGCGTTATATCATAGTGCCGCTGGTTATTCTCTCGCTGGCTATCATCCTGACCGCCTTTTTCTACCACCGCCTTCCCGCCGAGGTGGCTTACCGCTTCCAAGCTGACGGCTCCCCTGATAGATGGCTCGCTCGGGAGACTATCACTCTGTGGATGCTGATAGCGCAACTTTGCCTCACCCTGCTGGCGGGGGCAGTTGTCTGGGGAGTAGTAAAGCTGGGTATCCTGCCCCGCCAAACTGAAGATGCCTGGATAGAACCGCCCAAACTGCTATCACTGATGGGCAATATGATCGGGCTACCGCAGTTAATAATAGGCTTTGCAATGCTGGATATTTTCAGCTACAATTCATACCAGACGCACATTATGCCAATATGGCTATTTGCCCTCATTGTTATGGGGGTGGGGGGTATTATCCTCGGCTTCTTCTTCACTCTGGCTATCCAACGAGCCTGGAAAGCCATCAAGTAGCCCGGCAAAGTTTAAGGAGCAGTGACAGTGAGCAAAGAGACACCAGGCAAGGTTGATATGGAAAAAATTGTCTCCCTGTGCCGTCGGCGCGGCTTCATCTTCCCCGGCAGCGAAATCTACGGCGGGCTTTCCAGCTGCTGGGATTACGGTCCTCTGGGTGTGGAGCTGAAGCAGAATATTAAACAAGCTTGGTGGCAGGCAGTGGTCCGGGAGCGAGATGATATGGTCGGTCTGGACACCAGCATCCTGATGCACCCCCAGGTATGGGAAGCCAGCGGTCACCTTAAGGGTTTTACCGACCCGCTGGTAGAGTGCAAGAGCTGCCACTTAAGATGGCGGACTGATGACCTCAAAGAAAGCAAGTGCCCCTCCTGTGGCAGTGAAGTAACCGAGCCCCGCCTTTTCAATCTAATGTTCAAGACCTTTATGGGACCAGTTGAGGAGCAAGCCAGTACAGTCTACCTGCGCCCGGAAACCGCCCAGGGCATATTTGTCAACTTCCAGAATGTGCTCACCACCACCAGAAAGAGGCTGCCCTTCGGCATCGCCCAGATAGGCAAAGCCTTCCGCAACGAGGTAACCACCGGCAACTTCATCTTCCGCAGTCGGGAGTTTGAGCAGATGGAGATTGAGTTCTTCGTCAAGCCAGAAACCGCTTCTGACTGGTTTAACTACTGGCTTGAGGAGCGCCTCAACTGGTATGTAAAGCTGGGCATCAAGAAGGAGAATTTGAGACTGCGCCAGCATGATAAGGAGGAACTAGCCCACTACGCCCGACAGTGCTCCGATATTGACTACCTTTTCCCGATGGGGTGGAGCGAACTGGAGGGTATTGCCGACCGTGGTGACTTTGACCTTGTCCAGCACTCAAGCTCCAGCGGCAAGAGCCTGGACTACTTTGATGAGGAGACCAAAGAACATACTGTCCCCTATATCATTGAGCCATCGGCGGGGGTTGACCGCTCCGCCCTGGCTTTCCTGTGCGATGCCTATGATGAAGAAGCGGACAAAGATGAGATAAGGGTGGTGCTTCACCTCCACCCCCGCCTGGCACCGGTCAAGGTAGCCGTGCTTCCCCTGAGCCGGAGGGAGGCAGTAGTCAAGCTGGCTAAAGAGCTATATGCCGACCTGCGCCCGTGCTGGATGGTGCACTATGACGATGCCCAGAGCATCGGCCGCCGCTACCGGCGTCAGGATGAGATTGGCACTCCCTTCTGCGTTACCATTGACTTCCAATCGCTTGAAGATGAGCAAGTCACCATCCGAGAGCGCGACACCATGAACCAGATAAGAGTCCCCATCCCCACCCTGAAAGAAACGCTACAAGCTAAGCTCGGCGGCGAAGACCTCTTCGTCCTGCCCCCCGGCGGCAGTATATGGAAGGGGGAGTTTTAAAGGAGAGGGGGATACAGGGGGTGAGGTAGATAAACCTGATAAATAATCTCACTCTCTATTTTTATTGACAGGGATTGTCTGGGTGGTATACTGGACTAAATAAATTGGAATGGGGAGGTGAAGCCAATGCATCTACAAAAGTTGTTTTCTTGGCTCCTGGTCTTGGTTTTTATGTCAGTGATTGTAGCAGGGTGTGGGGCACCAGGGCTAACTGCTATAGAGTTTGTACCTCAAGATGCCAATCTGATTGCTAGTATACAAGTGAGCAAGATTATAAATGACCGGGATTTAAGAGATGCCTATGATGAATTTGAAAAGGAACCGGGACAACCTCAAACGGTTGAGGAGGCACTGGATGAACTTGTTGGTGAAACAGGTATTGACCTTCGTGATTTTTCTGAGGTTGTGATATTTGCTGATATAACCACGATAGAGCAAGTAGATTATCTGGGGGTTATTATTGAGGGAACCTTCAACGAGGCACAATTCATTGGCAATATTGAGCAGGAAGCAGGGGAGGAACTCGCTACCAGCGACTATAAAGGTTATAGATTATATACAGATGAAGTAGAAGAATTTGGAATTACTTTCTTAACCGATAGGATGCTTCTTCTCGGCACTATGGAAGCAGTCAAGGATGCCATCGATGTCAGCAAGGGTGACAGGGAGCAGATTGGTGGCATAATACTTGATGCATATAATCGGCTCGGCGACGCCTTAATCAAATTTGCCTTCGAACTCCCCGAAGAAGCTAGAGAAGCATTAACTGAAGAACTTGTGCCGGGTGAAATTCCAATATCCCTGGGCGCCTTTGCGGATATCGATATAGTTGGATTCGCTCTCAACAAAGAGGCAGAGACTATAACCATCCAAATAAACCCGCATTTCCTAAGCGCAGATTCAGCACAGGATGCTAAGGATACACTCATCGGTGCCATAAGCCTCTTCAAGGGTATGCTAGAAGTCCCTGAAATAAAAGAGTTGCTAGGCAAGATAGAGGTGAGTGCTGCTGACTCGTGGATGACAATAGCCTTTGAGATAACTCTATCCGAAATTGAGAGGCTAACAGAGACCTTCCAGCCATAATAAGCGGCTAAATTGCGCGCTTGTCTAAGCCTCTCACCTAATCATCCTAAACTCATTTACATCCACCAGGCTAAATAGGGGTGTCTAAGAGTGATTTAGCCCCTCTTTTTAATATCCTTCCCCCTCTTCTTGGCAAGGAGAGGGGGATACAGGGGGAGAGGTTGAAAATCATCCACTTTGCCGACCTTCACCTCGGGGTTGAAAGCTACGGGAGAATTGACCCGGAAAGCGGTTTGTCATCTCGCTTCCTTGACTTCCTTAATGCCCTTGACCAGGTTGTTGATTATGCCCAGCAGGATAAGGTAGACCTTGTCCTCTTCTGCGGTGATGCCTACAAGAGCCGAGACCCATCGCCGACACAGCAGCGGGAGTTTGCCAAGCGCATCAGCCGCCTCTCCAGTGCTGATATCCCTATATTTCTCCTTATTGGCAACCATGACCTGCCCAACGCCATCAGCCGCGCCACCACCACCGAAATCTTCGCCACCCTGGCTATTAAAAATGTCTATGTCTCCAACCGCCCTGAGGTCTTATGTATTCCCACCAGAAGCGGCTCGGTTCAAATCGCCTCCCTACCCTGGCTGAGGCGCAGCGCCCTGCTGGCACAGCTCAGCCAGCAAGAAGGGAGTGAAAATCTCAGCTTTGACCAGCTTAACCAGAAAATACAGCAGATATTAACCAGCATTATTGACCGCCACACCCAGAAGGTTGACCCCACCCTGCCCTCGGTATTAGCCGCTCATGTATGGGTCTCGGGGGCTAAGGTCGGCTCAGAAAGGACAATGACTATCGGGCAGGAGCCCAGCCTGCTGGTGAGCAATGTTGCCCGGCCCGCCTTTGACTATGTCGCCCTGGGGCATATTCACAGGCACCAGGTAATGTCAGATAGCCCGCCGGCAGTCTATGCCGGCAGTCTGGAGCGGCTTGACTTTAGCGAGGAAAAGGATGACAAGGGGTTTTATGTGGTGGAAATTGCGCCCGATGGGAAAGGCGGAAGGCAGGTCTCTTTTGAGTTCCACCAGGTAGCTGGGCGCCGCTTTGTCACTATAGACATCAATATTGAACCAGAAGATGCCGACCCCACCCAGACCGTGCTCAGGGCAGCTGAAAAAGAAAAGGACAGGATTAAGGATGCCATCGTCCGCCTCCAGATTAGCCTGCCCGCCGAGATTGAAGGTCAGCTCAGGGACAATGAAATCAGGAACGCACTAAAAGAAGCCCACTACGCCACCATCGCCAAGGAAACCAGACGGGAGACACGCTTAAGGCTGGGGGAGGGAGCGGCTGAAGAAATAACCCCTCTTGATGCCCTAAAAGCTTACCTCAAGTCAAAAAATGTACCTCAGAAGCGAGCCAGGCTCCTCCTTGAGCACGGAGAAAAGCTAATCAAGGAGCATTAAGCCAAAGAGCAGGTGCCGCTCTCCCCATCCTCACACTCCACTTAGAGCAAGCCACAGCCAGGCAATAAAAATACCCAGGGCGGCGCCGATAATGACCTGAAACGGGGTATGGCCGATGAACTCCCGCAGGTCACGCTCCACCTCACCCCGAGGGCGCTTATCCATAAGCTCCTTTACGATACGGTTAAGGATAAATGATTGCCGACCCACTGCCTGGCGCACACCAGCGGCGTCATACATAACCACCATCGCCAGGATAACAGTAATGGCAAAGAATACTGAGCCAAAACCCTGAGTTATCGCCACTACCGTTGCCAGGGCGCAGACCAATGCCGTATGTGAGCTGGGCATGCCGCCACCCCTGGCTAAAATCCACAAGTCCAGGCGCCTCCTTCGTACCGTGCTGACGAATACCTTCAGTATTTGCGATAGAGCCCAGGCGCTAATGGGTATCACCAATATCTTGTTGGTTATAATTTCATCCAACACTCGTCACCTATCCTGCCAGGTTCTAGAAAAGATGGCGCAGTCGCCATTTGGTAATGGTTTTGACAACCTCATCATCACTAAGGACATACCAGTGACGATAGAAGTCAGAGACATAGAAACTGGGCATAAAGCCGGTAGTGCAGGTTATCACCCTATCGGCGACTTTCTCCAGTTGACTTTTCGCCGCCGCCGAGGCGACGGGGACGGCAACAACCGTTTCCTTAGGTCGGCGGCGGCGCACTGACTCCACTGCCGCCATCATGGTAAAGCCTGAAGCCAGTCCATCATCTACCAGTATCACTGTCTTGCTACTTACCCTCACCAGAGGTCGGTCTAACTTGTAGCGCAGGCTCCGCTGCTTAATCTCAGCCCTTACCTTGCCAGCTTCATACTCTATCTGCTGCCGATTCAAGCCGCTCCTCTTTACCATCTCTTCATTGAGGATAACAGTGCCATCGTCGGCAATTGCCCCCAGCCCAGCTTCAGGGCTAAGGGGGAGGGGGATTTTACGGGAAATAACCAGGTCAAATTCGGCGTTAAGAGCCGCCGCCACCTCCAGCGCCACCGGGACGCCACCGTTAGGGATAGCCAGCACGACCGCTGACTGACCAATATATTCACGCAGTTCCATAGCCAGCTGCCGGCCGGCATCATTCCGATTCTCAAAGATAGGTTGTGGTCCAGTCAAGTAAGCAATGCCCTCCTTAACTTGAATATTTTAGCCCGCTTTATCCAGGGGCGAATTACCTATTTAATCAGCCTAAACTCATTAACATCCACCAGCCCCAGGTCAGTCAGCCGCAGCTCGGGGATTACCGGCAGAGCCAGAAAGGAAAGGGTAGCCAGCGGTGAGGGCAGGCTTGTTCCCAGGTCTTGAGCTACCTTCTCCACCTTCTCCAGCTTAGCCACCACCACCGCTAACGGCTCATCAGATAGCAGCCCGGCAATGGGCAGGGGTAAGCTTGAGAGCACTCTGCCCTCACTAGCCACCACCAGACCACCCTGAAGTTTCTCAATCTCCTTAATGGCGGTAAAGATATCATTATCATTAGTGCCGACGGCGATAATATTATGAGCATCATGGGCAATAGATGATGCCAGCGCCCCTCTCTTTAAGCCGAACCCCATAACCAGCCCGATGCCGATATTGCCGCTCGCCTGGTGCCTCTCCACCACCACCAGCTTCAGGATATCGCGGCTGGTATCAGGGGTAATCACCCCGCCGGAAACCTTGACCCTCTCCCGCCTCTTTCTGGTAATTATCTGACCGGGGACAACCTCAATAATAAGCTCGCTGTCACCGGAAGGCAGAAGCTTGAGCTTGTCCACAGTGAAGGGCTTGATATTCACCGTACTGGTTAATCCTTGGGCACGGGGTTGATATAGAGGAAATAAAGGTTGCCCGTCTCTGGCTACCAGACGCCCACGGTAAAAAACCATATCTATCTTAAAACTGGATAGCTCATCAATAACAATCAGATTAGCCAGATAGCCGGGGGCGATTGCTCCCAGCCAGTCAAGTCTGAAATACTCGGCGGCATTAATAGTCGCCAGCTGAATTGCCCGCAGCGGCTCAAGGCCAAGGCTAATTGCCTTCCTCACCACAGCGTCAATATCACCGTCTTTAAGCAGGTCGGCACAGCTACGGTCATCAACAACAAAAAGGCACCTTTTATAGGTTTTATCACTGACCAGCGGCAGTAAGGTGGCCAGGTTTTTCTCGGAAGAGCCCTCCCTAATCATAATATGCATGCCCCGCCTTAACTTTTCCCTGGCTTCATCCAGAAAGACTGACTCATGGTCAGAGGCAATACCAGCGGCAATATAAGCATTAAGGTCTTTGCCGCTAACAGCCGGGGCATGCCCGTCAATAACCTTACCTTTAGCCAGCTCAATCTTGCCCAGCACAGCCTCATCACCACTAAGCACGCCGGGAAAGTTCATCACCTCCCCCAGCCCAATACAGCCCCGCCATTTGAAAACCGGGCGCAGAGCCTCGGCTCCAAGGCTGGCGCCTGATGTTTCCAGGTTGGTTGCCGGCACACAGGAAGGCGCCATCAGGAAAAACTCCAGCGGCAGGCGGCGGGCACAGTCAAGCACATACCTCATACCATCAACACCACAGACATTGGCTATCTCATGAAGGTCGCTAACTATTGCCAGCGTGCCCCGCGGCACTACTACCTGGGCATACTGGCCAACATCCAGCATTGAACTCTCAAGGTGGGTATGGCCATTGATAAGACCGGGGGCGATATATCGGCCGCCTAAATCAAGCTCATTTTTTGCCTGGTGATAGTACCCCACCCCCGCAATCCGACCACGGAAGATAGACAAATTT
>SOJS01000057.1 GCA_004376435.1 Dehalococcoidia bacterium | reverse complement strand
GATGACCGAGTTACGTATCCCCGGACCCACCCCCTGCCCGCCTGAAGTTCTTCAGGCAATGACCAAACAGATGATAAACCACCGCGGACCAGAGTTTGGGCAGATAATGAATGATGTCACCGACAAGCTGAAGCAGCTTTTCCAGACCAAGGGCGATGTTCTGCTTCTGACTGGTGCCGGCACCGGCGGCCTGGAGGCAATTATTGTTAATACCCTATCGCCGGGTGACAAGGTGCTTTCGGTATCCATCGGTGTCTTCGGGGAACGCTTTGCCAGTATCGCCGAGCAATTTGGCGCCGAGGTCATCCCGCTCCGCTTTGAATGGGGTAAAGCCGCCGACCCTGATGCCATACGCCAGACACTCAAGGCAGAACCAAAAATCAAGGCGGTGATGGTCACCCACAATGAGACCTCAACCGGCGTTACCAATGACCTGAAAGCAATCAGCTCAGCAGTCAAGGAGTTTGACAAACTGCTTCTAGTAGACGCCATTAGCAGTCTGGGCTCAATTAACCTGCCCGTGGATAACTGGCACTGCGATGTTACCGTTACCGGTTCCCAGAAAGGCTGGATGGTTCCCCCGGGGTTGGTCATGGTCAGTGTCAATGAGAAAGGCTGGCAGGCTAACGCCGCCGCCAAGATGCCCCGCTTCTACTGGGACTTCGCCAAAGCCAAGTCCTACCTAGAAAAAGGGCAGACGCCGTGGACACCGGCAATGACGGTGCTATACGGTCTTTCGGTGTCGCTGAAAATGATGTTCAATGAAGGACTGCCTAATATCATCGCCCGCCATGCCCGGATTGGTCAGGCCACCCGCGACGGGGTAAAATCGCTTGGTCTTTCTCTCTTCGCCGATGAAAAATACGCCTCAAATACGGTTACGGCAGTAGCCGCCTCCGATGGGCTTGACACCAAAAAACTGGTCAAGATTATGAGGGAGGAATACGACACCGTGCTCGCTGGCGGACAGCAGACCTTAGATGGTAAAATATTCCGCATCGGTCATCTCGGCTGGGTAACTGAAGACAACATTAAAGCAGTAATATCAACACTAAAGGTGGCACTGCCACAAGCCGGATTCAGGACGGAGCAATGAAGGTATTAATAGCTGACCCGGTCTCAAGTGAAGGCATTGAAATTATAAAAAGTGTCGCTCAGGTAGATACCAAAACCGGGCTCAAGGAAGACGAGCTGGTATCCATTATCGGCGACTATGAGGCCATGGTGGTGCGCAGTCAGACCCAGGTCACCGCCAAAGTGATAGAGGCGGGTAAGAAACTAATGGTTATCGGTCGGGCTGGCGTCGGCATAGATAACATTGATGTTGAAGAGGCAACCCGCCGGGGCATAGTGGTGGTTAATGCCCCCACCGGCAATACTATCTCCGCCGCCGAGCATGCCATTGCTCTGATGCTTGCCCTCGCCCGCCATATCCCCCAAGCCAATACCTCGCTCAAATCGGGGGCGTGGAAGCGCAGTGCCTTCATGGGCACCGAGGTAAGAGGCAAGACACTGGGCATCATCGGGCTAGGTAATGTCGGCTCCGAGGTAGCCCGACGTGCCTGCGGTCTGGAGATGAAGCTCATCGCCCACGACCCCTTCGTCTCGGTTGACCATGCCAAAAAGCTGGAGGTAGAGCTTGTCCCCCTAAAAAAGCTGCTCAAGGAGTCTGACTTTATCACCCTTCACATCCCACGGACAGAATCAACCAAGGGGCTAATCGGGGATAAGGAGCTGGCATTAGTCAAACCAAGTGCCTATATCATTAACTGCGCTCGCGGCGGACTGATTGATGAAGAGGCACTGGTGAAGGCAATTAAAGAGGAGAGGCTGGCCGGGGCTGCCATAGACGTCTTTGTCCCCGAGCCAATTACGGAGAGCATCCTCTTTGAGGACAATAAAATCATCGTTACCCCCCACCTGGGGGCTTCCACTACCGAAGCCCAGGCCGCCGCCGCCAGGGATGTGGCAGTGCAGATTGTTGATGTCCTTAAAGGACGGCCAGCCCGATATGCGGTTAATGCCCCCTTTATTCCGGCTGAGGTCATGTCAGAGCTAGCACCCTTTATGAAGGTGGCAGCCATGGCTGGCAGACTAGTCAGCCAGCTAGCTGAGGGGCAGATGAATGCCATCCAGATAAAATATGAAGGTGAGATTGCCAACTATGACACCAATGCCCTAAAAGCGGCTACCCTCGGCGGGCTGCTGGAAGGGGTGAGTGAGGAAAGGATTAACCTGGTTAATGCCAATGTTGTCGCCGCCCGGCGTGGTCTGACAGTAAGGGAGCAGAAGGAAGCCACCTGTGAGAACTATACCAGCCTTATCACCG
>SOJS01000029.1 GCA_004376435.1 Dehalococcoidia bacterium | reverse complement strand
CGAACATACGCATTCGACTGCGTGGGGTTTGTTCACCAGTGAAGAGAACTCGTGTTATAGAAAAGCCCATCAGGCGAATCTGGCTGCCAAGCAATGAGGTCTCAATCAACTGGCCCTCACCAGTCTTCAGCTTGTGGTACAGGCCAACCATTACCGCTTGAAAGCTATGAAAGGCAGCGGTTTCATCCGCCACAGCGACCTGCCCGGTCACTATGCGGTTGCCTTCCTCGCCATAAGTACTGCAAATGCCGCCAGCCGCCTGGGCTACCCCATCAGTTCCCGGCAACATGGCGTTTGGCCCATCTGGACCATAGGCTGATGAGCTGAGATAAACAATGCCGGGGTTGACCTTAACCAGGTCCTCGTAGCCACAACCAAGGCGCTGGGCTACGCCGGGACGGAAGTTCTGGGCGAAGACATCGGCATCCTTTACCAGCTTATAGAGTATCTCTCTGGCCTTCTCTGTCTTAAGGTCCAGTGTTATGCACTTGAAACCACGGTTGTTCGTCTCAAAGTAGGGACTGAGCGGGAACTTGGGGGTCACTCCAAGCTGTCTACCCAGTTCACCTTCCGGGGGTTCTATCTTGATTACCTCGGCCCCCAGGTCCGCCATCATGGAAAACGCTACCGGTGCCTGCTGAAACATGATAACACATACACACTTTACTCCCTCGAGTGGACGAGCCATGTTGCTGTCACCTCCCTATGCGGTTTTTCTTTACTATTCCGGTTATTTTCTTAACAAATATTGACCTTTTGCTCTAACCAAAAAGTTTTCTGTAGTATTCGATTCTGCCTTGAAGCTGAGGTGCCACCACAGTATCATCAGGAATGACATTAATCACGGAAGTCTTCCCTGAATTAAAAGCTCTCTCCAGTGCCGGCCTGAGATGCTGTGGCTCGGTAACTAGTTCACCGTGGCATCCCATCTCAGCAAATATTTTGTCATACCTGATACCAGGCAGTATCCCCCAGTCACAATTCTTCACGTCCTCTGGCAGAACCGCCTTCTGCGCTGCGTCACCCATCCAGCTGCTGTTGTTAAAAGTCAAATAACAGGCCGGGATTTTATAGCGGGCCGCGGTTTCAATATCAAAGCCAGCAATACCCATACCGCCATCACCCAGAAGGTCAACCACCTGCTTCCCCGGTCTGGCTAATTGAGCGCCCATGGCGATACCCACACCGTGGCCGACACCGCTCCAGGTGGCGCCATCCAGTATCTGTCCGGCAAAGGAGGCCTTTATCTTGTCAGTGGCGAATCCGGCCATGCAAAAAGAGTCCAGAATAATAGTGGCATCTTTATCCAGGAAATCAACAAGCTCAGCCGCCACGAAATGAGGATTAATAAGCTTGTTATTGCGCACCTTATCTACAAGCTCTTTTCCCTTGGCTCGGTCTTCCTCTCTCACCTTGTTGACTATCCCCAACCACTCACTTCTATCTGGCTTACCTTTCATCATGTCCCTGGCACAGTCGATCATCTGCCGCAAGACCGGCTTGGGACTGCCAAGAATCGATAACTCACTGGACAGCCTGGTGGTTAGTTCCTCAGGGTCTTCAGATACCTGGATATATCTGACATTATCAACCGGATAACGTGGTGGCATACCAAAGCCCTCAAGCATATTCATTCTTAAGCCAAAGATGGCGATTACATCAGCCTGCATCTGGATAGGTCTCCGGAAGCCGGCGCCGAAGGCTAACGGGTGGTCCTCAGGCACCGCACCTCTACCCATCCTCCGGGTCAGCACCGGAATGTCAAGCAGTTCCACAAATTCCCTGAGTTCTTCTGACGCCTCAGACCAGTAAATACCATCGCCACCGATAATCACCGGTTTTTTGGCTTCAAGTAACATACGCGTTGCTTTTTCTATCATTTTGGGATCGCCGGCTGGTCGGGATGGAGCGGCACAGAGGCCATGCGGCAAGTAGCCTCGCAGGGAATCCTCCTCCCCGGCTATTTGTCCCTGGATGTTGGTCGGAAATTCAAGAGCCACCGGTCCACACGGATAGCTCATAGCGTCACGGAAGGCTTTCTGCATGAAGTAAGCGGTCATTGAAGGGTCAATAATCCGTTTGGTCCACTTGGTGAAGTGACCCGATAGCGGCTCGGCATATGCCTCCTGGAAAGGCCCCCAACCATCTTCTTCCGTGGCGTGCTGCCCGAGAAGGCAAATGACCGGGCTCCGGGCCAGATAGGCCTGGTACATAGCCGATATCATGTTCCCAAAGCCAGGACCAGCCGTACCCATGGCTACCCCTGGTTTGCCGCTGGCTCTGGCCCATCCGTCAGCCATATAGACGCCTGACTGCTCATGCCGCATGT
>SOJS01000045.1 GCA_004376435.1 Dehalococcoidia bacterium | reverse complement strand
TCTATACCGGTGAGGATGGATAACGGGCAGACCAAGGTTTTCAAGGGGTTCCGGGTTCAGTATAACAATGCTCGTGGTCCGTGTAAGGGGGGTATTAGATTCCACCCTGAAGAGACCATTGATGTGGTTAAAGCCTTAGCTGCTTGGATGACCTGGAAATGCGCTACCGTAGATATTCCCCTTGGCGGTGGCAAGGGGGGCGTTATCTGCAACCCCAAAGAAATGTCTGAGGGCGAGCTAGAGAGACTGAGCCGGGGCTATATAGATGCCCTAGGGGAGTTTATTGGTCCTGACCGGGACATCCCGGCACCGGATGTATATACCAATCCCCAGATAATGGGCTGGATGATGGATGAGTACTCAAAATTAACCGGGTATTATGTCCCCGGAGTAATAACCGGAAAACCTCTAGCTGTAGGCGGTTCACTGGGACGTGGTGATGCCACCGCCCGCGGCGGAGTATATACCATAATAGAAGCCGCCAAGCATTTAAATATTGATTTGTCAACAGCGACAGCGGCAATTCAGGGCTATGGTAACGCTGGCTCAAATGCCGCCATTCTGTTAAACGATATGGTAGGGTCTAAGATTATAGCCGTTAGTGACTCCAAGGGTAGCATCTATAATCAGCAGGGTTTAGACCCACACCAGGTCTTAAAGCATAAAACGGAAACTGGCTCGGTTATAAACTTCCCCCAAGGGGAAAATATCAGCAATGCTGAACTGCTGGAACTGAGCGTTGACATATTATGCCCAGCAGGACTGGAGACCGTGATAACTGAGAAAAACGCCCCTAGAATCAAGGCAAGGATAGTAGCTGAATTAGCCAACGGGCCGACTACCCCTGAAGCCGACGAAATACTATACCATAATGGAGTATTTAGCATACCTGATTTCCTATGCAATGCTGGAGGCGTCACCGTTTCCTATTTTGAGTGGGTTCAAGGTCTACATAGATATTTTTGGGATGAGGATGAGGTTCACCAGCGACTCGGCAAAATTATGACCAAAGCCTTTCAGGCTGTCTTAGCTGAATCCTTACAGCGTAAGGTCAATATGAGATTGGCAGCTTATATTGTTGCTGTGACTCGTGTGGCAGAAGCGGTAAAACTCCGTGGCTGGGTATAAGGACAACCCTGATAAATTGGAGTTAAATACCATCGGCCAGTTCGGCTCAACACCGGAGGAGATTTTCATCAACTACGAAGACGTTAAGAATATGGTAGGCGCCAAAGAGATGAAGAACATCCCTCTGGGTGCGGTGGGCATCTACAGCTATGTCGATAAGCTCAAGGTAGGGCTGCAGCAGTTGATGGCGGGAGCCAGGTGCTTTAGCACGCCGGCAATCACCAGGGGCGAGCTTCTATCGCTCTCTGAAGAATGCGCCAAAGTCACCGGCATACCCTATCTGATGGAAGCGGGCAGAGAAGAAGCCATGAAAATCCTGGGCAGCTAGCTTAGGAGCCGTTCAACGCTTTACGGAGTGACTCCTGATATAGTATGCTAGCAGCATATTGCTGGACTCTCAGGTTCTGATTTGGCTGCAATATCTTGCCTGTCTGGCCATCATTCTTTTCGCGGGCACGAGGCTGGCAAGATACGGCGATGCTATTGCCGAGAAAACCGGCTTGAGCGGGCTCTGGATTGGCCTGGTCCTGCTGGCAGCGATTACCTCGGTGCCGGAGCTGGTTACCGGCATAAGCTCGGTAGCCCTGGTCGGCCTCCCCGACTTAGCTATGGGCACCCTCCTGGGGAGCTGCCTCTTTAACCTGACCCTCATCGCCCTGCTGGATATCCTCTATCGCAAGGGCCCCATCCTGAGTCATGTCCGCTTAAGACACATAGCCTTAGCCATGGTGGGCACAGTGCTTATTGCTATTGTCGGTGGCACTATTCTAGCTGGAGAAACGCTCTCTGTGGTAAAGCTGGGCTGGATAGGCGTCCCCAGCATAGTCATTCTCCTCCTCTATCTGGTAGCGATAAGGCAATTCTTCCGCTTTGAGCGCCGCCACCCCGCCCCGCCCGAAACCTCTTCACCCAGATATGCGCATCTACCCATGAAGACGGTCTATTTCCGGTTCACGCTGGCGGCGCTAGCCGTTATCGGTGCCGGAATATGGGTCTCATTCGTCGGCGATGATATAGCCGCCTCCACCGGGTGGGGAGCCAGCTTTGTGGGTGGCCTGTTCTTAGCTATCAGCACCTCGATGCCCGAATTGGTAGTTACCATTGCCGCCCTCCGTCTGGGGGCAATTGATATGGCGGTGGCTGACATACTGGGCAGCAATATGTTCAATATCACCATTATCTTTGCCGTCGACCTTTTCTATAC
>SOJS01000056.1 GCA_004376435.1 Dehalococcoidia bacterium | reverse complement strand
ACTGACGACCGGCGGTTTACGAAACCGCTGCTCTACCCCTGAGCTACACTGGCATGCGCCCCACCCCCAAACTTAGTTTAACAGCCTGCCGCCAAATGTCAAATTGCCCGCCATCATACTTGTTGACGCTTGAGATAACCCTATGTTAATATTTTAGCGGAAGTTTTATTAAGTTCCTTCTTTATCCCTCCCCATATTAACCTGATGCTATACTGCGGTAAATAATCCAGCAAGTGGAAGGACATGCAGATAGAGGCAGAGCTAGCCAGGCTATCGCCCGACAGAGACACGATACTGACTGTCGGTGTCTTTGATGGTGTTCACCTCGGTCACAAATACCTGCTTTCCCAGTTAAGAGAGCGTGCTAAGGAGGAGGGGTGGATGAGTGGGGTGGTAACCTTCCGCCAGCACCCCCAGGCAGTGCTCTCCCCCCAGACCACCCTGCCCTACCTGACCGACCTTGCCCACAGAACCAGACTCCTTGAGGATGAGGGTATTGAAGCTATCGTTGCCCTCTCTTTCACTGATGAGCTGGTTAAGCTCAGCTATAGGCAATTTGCCAGCCTGCTCAAGAAATACCTCAGGATGCGCGGTCTGGTGATTGGACCTGACTTTGCCCTGGGCAAAAACCGGGAAGGTGATGCTGAAACCCTGCCGGCATTGGGGCAGGAGATGGGCTTTAGTCTTACTGTCATACCCCCGCTGGTAATAGACGGTGAGGTGGTCAGCAGCACCGCTATCAGGGATGCCCTGACCAAGGGGGACATAAAAAAGGTAGCTAAAATGACCGGCCGCCCTTTCAGCCTGAAGGGGCGTGTCATCCCCGGGGCGGGGCGGGGGATAACATTAGGCTTCCCCACCGCCAATCTGGAGATAAACCCGGAGCAGGCTCTTCCCGCCGATGGTGTCTATGCCAGCCGGGTTTATATTGAAAGTAAAGCCCGCCCATCAGTAACCAACATCGGTCAGCGCCCCACCTTTGGCAGCAGTCAGAAAACAGTTGAGGTCTATATCCTTGACTATAGCCAAGACCTATACCAGAAAGAGTTAAGGATTGATATTATCGAGCGGCTCCGTGATGAGAAGCGGTTTAGTGACGCCGAGGCACTAAAAAAACAGATAGCCGAAGATGTAAAGCAGGTAAAGGCAATACTTAACTCCCAGAATAGAAGCCAGGTGGGGGTGAAAAGGTGATAAGGAGTCCTGATATTAACCATCTGCTCAAAAGAGGGGTGGCTGAAATTATAGTCAGAGAAGAGATGATAGAGCTACTGCGCTCAGGCAGGAGGCTGCGCTTAAAAGAGGGCTTTGACCCCAGCTTCCCCGACATCCACCTCGGTCATGTGGTAGCCCTCAAGAAGCTGCGCCAGTTCCAGGAGTTGGGACACCAGGTTGTTCTCATCGTCGGTGACTGGACAGCCCGCATTGGCGACCCCAGCGGCGTCTCCGTTACCCGACCAATGCTCTCCGCCGAGCAGGTCAAGGCTAACGCCGAAACCTATATGAAGCAGTTCTTCAAGGTGGTTGACCGAGCGAAGACCGAGGTCAGGTGGCAGAGCGAGTGGTTTGACAAGTTTACCTTATCTGATATCATCCAGCTTACCAGCCGCTTTACCGTCGCCCAGTTATTAGCCAGGGAAGATTTCAGCAACCGCTATAATGCCGGGCGACCAATCGCCCTCACCGAGCTTCTCTACCCCCTGCTCCAGGCCTATGACTCGGTGATGATAAAGGCTGATGTTGAATTTGGCGGCATTGACCAGAAGTTCAACCTGCTGATGGGCAGGGAGCTGCAGTCAATGGTCGGGGCGCCCCCCCAGCAGTGCCTGATGACTCCGCTTCTTGTCGGCACTGACGGCAGTCAGAAGATGAGCAAATCCCTGGGCAACTATATCGGCGTTGCTGAGCCAGCTGATGATATCTACGGCAAGGTAATGTCCATCCCCGATAGCCTTATTCTGGACTACTTTGAACTGGTAACCGATATTTCCGATAAGGAAGTGAAAAAAATAGGACAGGCTCTCAGTGATAATTCGGTCAACCCGATGGAACTAAAAAAGCGGCTGGCAAGGGAGATTGTTACCCAGCTTTATGACAAGAAGGTAGCCGATGATGCCGAGGGGCAGTTTGTTAAGGTATTTCAAAAGAGACAGCTTCCGCAAGAAATAAAGGAATATTATGTTAACTTACAGGCCGCCTCCAGCCTGCGTGGGGTGCTGGTCAAGGCACATCTGGCCAAAAGCCGCAGCGAAGCCGACAGGTTGATTGCCCAAGGGGCAGTCAGCGTAGACGGCAATAAAATATTAACTGGCACAACCGCCATCAAAAGTGGTAGTATCATTAAGGTAGGCAA
>SOJS01000009.1 GCA_004376435.1 Dehalococcoidia bacterium | reverse complement strand
ACTGCAATTTGTGCATTAGTGCTCCGTCTCGCTTCAATTAGCTGCCAAATAGCAATCCCTATACCTGCTATCAAAACACAGGTGGCTATAGCTTCTACTGCTGTCCAAATCAATGTCCAATCCATATTTTCTACTCCTATACCTAGAACCTCCCCACCTCCCTCATTAAGGCAGTTACAAAGTCCCTCTCCTCAATTACGCCAATTTTTTTGCCTTTTTTAAATAAGATACCTTTGCCTTTGCCGCAGGCGATGCCGATATCGGCGTCTTTGGCTTCGCCAGGTCCATTAACGACACAGCCCATCACGGCTACCTTTATTGGCTTGCTAATCTTTATTAGCTCCTTTTCTACTGCCTCAGCTAGCTTTACAATATCAACCTCAGCCCGGCCACAGGAGGGACAGCTGACCAGAACTGGACCATGCTGGCGCAAATTCAGGCTCTTTAAAATTTCATAGGCGGCAATCACCTCTTCTCTGGGGTGGGCAGTTAATGAAACTCGGATAGTATCGCCAATCCCTTGGTGGAGAAGGGTGCCGATGCCGACGGCGCTGCGGATAATGCCTGTCCTCGGCGTGCCGGCTTCAGTGATACCAATATGCAGGGGGTAGGGCATTTTTCGAGCGATACTCTGGTAGGCTTCAACAGTGGTCGGGACATCAAAGGCTTTTAAGGATACCTTAATCAGGTCAAAATCAAGGCTCTCCAGCCAATGGACCTGCTTTAGTGCCGCTGCCACCATCTGCTGGGCAATGGTTTGTTTTGGTTTTTCTGGCTTGGGCAGGCTGCCGGCATTTACCCCGATGCGAATGGGGACATTTCTTTCCCTGGCAGCGTGAGCTATGACAGCGACCTTATCCGGCTGAGAGATATTACCTGGGTTTAAGCGCAGCCCGTCAGCACCCGAATCCAGTGCCATTAGCGCCAGCCGGTAGTCAAAGTGGATATCGGCAATAATCGGGAGGGCAACACCCCTTTTGATTTCCTTTATCGCCCGGGCAGCTTCAGCATCAGGCACCGCCACCCGCACCAGCTCACAGCCATGCTCCTTGAGCTCCTTTATCTGGTTAATGGTTGACATAACATCACAGGTATCAGTTTTAGTCATTGACTGCACCACAATCGGGGAGTCCCCGCCAACAGTAACGCTGCCAATCTGGATTGCTTTACTTAGTCGCCGTGCTTTCATGGTAGCAGACCCTCGCCACTTACAATACGCACAATATCCTGGTAGGTGACAACCAGCAATACCGCAATTAGCAAAATAAAGCCAGTTAAGTGCACCAGCCCCTCTACCCGGGGAGGGACACGCTTGCCCCGCCGCACCCACTCCAGCAGGACAAAGGCAATGCGGCCACCATCCAGGGCGGGGAGGGGGAAGAGATTGACGACACCTAATATCAGGCTAATCAGGGCGGCAAACTCCAGCAGCGGGCTTATTCCAGCCTGAGCCACCTCCCCTGTAACCTGGACGATACCCACCGGCCCGATAATTGTTGCCGGGACAGCGCCAATAATAATACCGATTATTCCGTTCTTATATAAGATAAAGGTCTCAGCAAATTCAGTTACCCCCATCGGGACTGCTCTCCAGAAGGGCTCACTTTGTCTGGTAATGGTCGGGTTTAACATAGTGGCGGCAATGCCGATTGCCCCCTGACCTTCAGGAGGCTTCCACCGGGGTATCAGCTGTACCTCTTCTGTAGTTGAGTTGCTGTGCTCCACCAGCAGGGAGGTTTCCCTGCCCAGATTAAGCTGGATATAGCGGTGCAGGTCATTTCCATTGCGCACTGGCTTCCCGTTGATACTGATGATGCTATCTCCAGCTTCAATGCCGGCGGCTTCTGCCGGTGAGTCGGAGATTACCTCTGCCACCACTACCTGTCCGGTTAATATGTAATGGGGAACCATAAAGGCGATTGAAAGCAGGAGGAGGGGCAGCAGGATATTCATCAGCGAGCCGGCGCTGAGCACCGTTAGTCTGGTGCCCACCCCTCGGCTGGCTAGGCTTCTCGGCACCTCGGGGTCTTCCTCACCAGCCATTTTGGTAAAGCCGCCAAAGGGTATGGCATTTAAGGAGTATCTTGTCTCACCCAGCTTGAATGATAGTAGTCGCGGAGGAAAGCCCAGACCAAACTCATCCACTCTTATCCGGAACGCCTTGGCGGCAGCAAAGTGCCCCAGCTCATGAACAAGAATAAGTACTGACAGGACAGCCAGACCAATTAGGAAAGATATTATCATAAGCCGGCTCCGGCTAGTTTTAGCACTTTTTGCCGTGCCCAGTGGTCGGCGGCTATGATTTGTGACAGGCTGGGTTGGGCAGTAGCCTGATGGTGCCCCAGTATCTCTTCTATCAGACAGGCAATAGCCGTGAACTTGATACGCTGGGATAGGAAAAGGTCAACCGCGACCTCGTCGGCGGCACAGAGCACTGCCGGGTAGGTGCCGCCTTTTTTGCCGGCTTCAATGGCTAGCTTCAGGCAGGGGAAAGCATCAAGGTCGGCTGGCTCAAAGGTAAGCTGGCTGATATTACCCCAGTCAAGGCGGGGAAGCTGGAGGTTGGGCAGGCGCTCCGGGTAGGTGAGGGCATACTGAATGGGCAGGCGCATATCGGGGTAGCTTAACTGGGCTTTAACTGAGCCGTCTGTAAATTCCACCATAGAGTGGACAATACTCTGGGGGTGGATAAGCACCCGGATACTGTCAACGGCTATGTTAAACAGCCAGTGGGCTTCAATCACCTCAAGTCCCTTATTCATCAGGGTGGCTGAGTCAATAGTAACCTTCCTGCCCATCCGCCATGAGGGGTGCTTTAGCGCCTGCTGGACGCTGACCTTCTCTAGCCGGGCTGGTGAGTAGCCGTAGAAGGGACCGCCGGAGGCAGTCAGGATAAGCTGGGAGACCTTCTCCTTTTCACCCTGCAGGCACTGCCAGATAGCGCTGTGTTCACTATCAACCGGCAGAATGCGGGCTTTATTTTTCTTTGCCTGGCTAGTGATAATCTCGCCAGCCATAACCAGTGATTCCTTATTGGCTAGGGCAACAGTTTTACCTGCTTTTACTGCCGCCAGTGTCGGCATCAGCCCAGCTCTTCCCGGGGTGGCAATAACAACAGTGTCTATCTCGGGATGGCCGGCAATTTCCTCCGCTGACAGGAGCTGGCAGTCAGGATAAGCTGGTGATTTCTTACCTTGGTAATAGGCAAACCTTGGCTTGAACTCATCTATCTGCTGGCTCAGCAGGGAAATGTTCTTCCCCGCCGCCAGACCAACAATACAAAAGCGGTGGGGTAGGGCACGCACTACCTCAAGCGTTTGCTGGCCTATGGAGCCGGTTGAGCCGAGGACAGCCAGTCTTACTATATTGCCCATATCACAAAATAATATACCACTATAGTGGTAAAAACAACGCTGTCAATTCGGTCAAGGAAGCCGCCGTGCCCCGGTATGAGATGAGATGAGTCCTTGACCACCATATGGCGCTTGAACAGGGACTCGACCAGGTCACCTAGCTGACCAAAGAGGCTAATCAGCAAACCGAGCACTACCGCCCATCCGTAGCCTAAGGGCAGATTGAGCAGGCTGGTTAATATCAGGCTAACAATGATTGCCCCCAGGACGCCGGCAACAGCCCCTTCCCAGGTCTTGCCCGGGCTGATATTGGGGGCAAGCTTGTGCTTTCCCAGGGCTCGGCCGACAAAAAAGGCGGCAGTATCATAGCCGAAGGTGGTAAAGAGGGCAAAAAGCACCCACTCCCTGCCCCCCTCCACACCCCTGAGGGCTACCAGATAGCTCAAGAGCCAGCCGATATAGAGGATGCCAGCTATTGTCCATGCCCAGCCAGTAAAAGCCCCCTTCCTTTGCGGGTGGAACAAGAGCCAGATTAGGGATAATACCACAGTTGAGGTCAGCAGCAGAGGTGTCAGAAAATTATAGTCAAAGTGGGGGCTCAGGATAAAGAGCAGCGTCCACATTAGCCCGAAGTAGGTAAGTGGCGGCGCCTTGGAGGCAGAGACCAGCCGGTAGAATTCAAAGACAGCCAGCAGTCCCCAGATAGCCACCAGCACAGTAAACCAGGGCAGTGGCTCATCAAACCAGACAGCAGCAATGAGGAGAGGGATTATCCACAGTGTGGTTATAACTCTTTTCTTGAGCATGACTATTGCTGGCCGGGAAGCTACTATCCTCCGTTCTGCCTTTCAGATCCCAGCCCGCCAAAGCGCCGTTGTCTCTGGCTATAGGAAAGTAGCGCCTTCTCAACCTCTTTTTCATCAAAGTCGGGCCATAAAACTGGGGTGAAGTAGTATTCGCTGTAGGCAGCCTGCCATACCAGAAAGTTGCTGGTGCGCAGTTCACCACCAGTGCGAATGACCAGGTCAACATCAGGCAGGTCGGTGGTATAAAGATAGCGGCGGAATAATCCCTCGTCTATTTTTTGGGGTGGGACACCTTCAGCGATAAGGCGGCGGATGGCGTCTAAAATCTCAACGCGCCCGCCATAATTGAGGGCGAAGCTAAGGGTCATCTTGTCGTTGTTTTTGGTCAGCTCCAGCGCCCTATTTATGGCTGACTTAATATCCTGGGACAGTCCTTCAAGGCGGCCAAGGTGATAAAGTTTGACCCCTCGCTTATGAAACTGGGAAACTTTTTTATCTATCGTCTCTCTCAGCAGTTTGAGTAAGCCTCTAACCTCGCTTCGAGGACGGTTCCAGTTTTCAGTGGAGAAGCCATAAAGGGTAACATACCTTACTCCATACTCACCCAGACATTCAACTACTGAGACTATGTTCTCCACCCCTTCCTCATGACCTTTAAGCCGAGGCAGATGGCGCTGCTTTGCCCACCGGCCATTGCCGTCCATAATAATGGCTACATGTTTAGGGAGAACAGTAATCTTGGCCATAGTCGCCGAGGTAGCTATGTTAGACCTCCTTAAGTTCGGCTTCTTTACCCTGCCCAACCTTCTCGGCATCAGCGATAAAGCTGTCAGTGAGCTTCTGGAGCTGGGCTAGGGCTCGCTTATGCTCATCCTGTGATATATCCTTATTTTTCTCCAGTTTCTTTAGCTCATCTATAACCTCATGCCTCAGATTGCGGATGGTTATCTTTTTCTCCTCAACCCTTCTGCGCACTGCTTTAACCATCTCCTGTCGTCGTTCTTCAGTAAGAGGCGGGATGTTTAGCCGAATTACATTGCCATCATTAACCGGGGTTAAGCCCAGGTCAGACTTCAGGATAGCCTTCTCTATACTCTGGATACTGCTTTTGTCCCAGGGCTGGACAACAATGAGTTTGGCATCAGGGGTGGAGATAGCGGCTAGCTGATTTAGGGGAGTGGGGACGCCGGCGTATTCCACCTTGAGGTGTTCAATCAGGGCTGGTGTCGCCCGTCCGGTGCGGATAGTAGCCAGCTCCTGCTTCAGGAGGTCAGTGGAGCGGTGCATCTTTTTCTCAATATCCCACAGAATGTGGCTGACCATCTCACTTCTCACTGGAGACTAATGTACCAATCGGGTTACCAATGACCGCCTGTTCTATACTGTCGGGTAGCTGAAGGTCAAAGACAATTATCGGCAGCTTATTTTCCAGACATAATGAGAGGGCAGTGGCATCCATTACCTCCAGGCGCATGTTCAGGGCTTCAAGGTAGGTAAGCTTGTCAAACTTCTTGGCATCGGGTTTCTGGCGGGGGTCAGCGCTGTAGATGCCATCAACATTGCTCTTGGTCATCAGCAGGACATCTGCCCCAATCTCTATTGCCCTCAAGGCGGCAGCCGTATCCGTGGTCATATATGGATTACCGGTACCCCCGGCAAAGATAACCACCCTGCCTTTCTCCAGATGGCGGATGGCACGGCGTCTGATATAGGGCTCAGCCACCTGATAGATACCTATCGCTGATTGGGTTCTAGTGATTACCCCCTCCCTTTCCATAGCATCCTGAAGGGAAAGGGCATTTATTATCGTGGCTAGCATACCGGCATAATCAGCGGTAACCCTGTCCATTCCCGATGTCTCCGCCTTGGCCCCACGCCAGATGTTACCGCCGCCGACAACAATAGCCACGTCAACCTCTAACTCTATCACCCTCTTAATCTGCCTGGCTATCTTGGTCAGGACAGAGGCATCAATGCCATAGTCAGCCTTGCCGCTGAAGGCTTCACCGCTAATTTTGAGGAGAACACGCTTATATTTGGCAGTGGTCATTTTTCCAGCTCACCTAATTCAAATCGGGCAAATCGGCTTACCTTGATATTCTCGCCCACCCTGGCGATAGTCTCGGCAATAGTATCCTGGATGCATTTGCTGCTATCCCTGATGTCAGGCTGGAGAAGTAAACAGGCTTTATCAGGTTCCAGGTCACTATCATTAGGAAGCTCTTCCTTGGAGATAAAGCAGGGGTTCATGGCGGCTACCTGCATTGCCATGTGGTGCGCCAGCTCCCTGAATTCAGCAGTGCGGGAGACAAAGTCAGTCTCGCAGTTCACCTCAATCATGGCACCGATACGACCCCCGGCGTGAATATAAGCCTCAACCAACCCCTGATTAGCAATGCGATTCGCTTTTTTCTTTACTCGGAGAAGGCTCTGTTCCTTTAAAATCTGGAGCGCCTTCTCTAAATTCCCTTCGCTCTCAAGCAGAGCTTTGCGGCAGTTCATAATACCAGCCCCGGACTGGTCTCTCAGTTCTCTTACTCTATCAGTAGTAATCTTCAATCTTGCTCCCTGTGCCTTATTCCTCTTCCGGCGTGAAAATAAGCGGCTCACCAACCTCAGCAAGCTCTGCCCCTGTCTCCTCGGCCGGGGCAGCTACCTCGCCGGTCTTACCTTCAATGATGGCGTCAGCGATTTTAGTGCATATCAGTTTGATTGTCTTGATGGCATCGTCATTAGACGGGATAGGGTGGTCGATATCGTCAGGGTTGCAATTGGTGTCCACAATGGCGACCACTGGTATTCCCATACGCTTGGCTTCGGCTAGGGCAATCTGTTCTTTGGTGGGGTCAATAATAAACAGGGCGTCGGGCAGGCTAATCATCTCCTTGAAACCGCCCATCTGGCGGTTAAGGCGAGCAATCTCCTTCTCAAGCTTTAGTGCCTCCTTTTTGGGGAAGCGGCTAAATTCCCCCCTCGCCTTCTGGTCCTCAAGGCGGACGAGGTGGTCAATGCGGGTCTGGATGGTGGAGAAGTTAGTCAGCACCCCTCCTAGCCAGCGTTGGTTGACATAATACATACCACAGCGCTGTGCCTCCTCCTCTACAGTCTGCTGCGCCTGCTTTTTAGTGCCGACGAAAAGGATAGTGCCACCTTCAGCGGCTAGCTGCTTGACAAAGCCGGCGACTTTATCCAGCAAGGCAGAGGTTTGCTCCAGGTCAATGATGTGAATACCATTACGCTTGGTGAAGATATATTTCTTCATGCGGGGATGCCAGCGCCCGGTCTGGTGCCCGAAGTGTGCCCCGGCTTCCAGCAGTTGCTTTATCGTGGTTGTATCTGGCAAACTTAATTTCCTTTCTCTTGGCTTTTTATAGCTAGTTTAACAGTATAGCATACCATTTACTATGCAGCAAATAGAGATTTACGATACGGCATGCCCTAATTCTAGGAATAGGAATTTACAATATAGCATGCCTTAATTTTGGGAAAAGGAGGTGGTAGGGGAGGACTGGGGACTAAAAAACAAGCGTGTGCTTACATAACATATATTGTGCGAACCAGAATCGGTTAAAATTTTATACACTGGCCAACATATTAGCAAGCGTTAGCCATATAGTAGCCATAGCATAGTATGCTGCTGCCAAAGCTATTCTAATTGTTGCTTGTGTCTGTATACCTTGACTAAGGTCTATATCTTCTAAAGTGAGCTCTAACATACCAGGATACGCTTTACGAATAGCCTTTAGTTGTTCGTCAGTTCTTCTTAGCATATTCTGGATTTCATCTTCCAATGCAATTTCGTAATCAGGCCTTTCCCTAAGCGCCAATATGCGGTGTCTCATTTTTTTAACACTTTTCCAGAAAAATGGAATACTTGTCTCCTGCATAACTCTTAAACCCTTGAACAAATTCCATGTAGCCGCAACAACTGAAAAAGCAAACAGGAGAATACATATTATAATGGGTATCAAAGACCAATCCATTTTAATCCCCCCTTCCCAAGATTTTAAATAAATATCCCATAATTCTACAAAATAAGCAACATAATTAGTAGTTTTGCTGTACTTAGTTTATGTTAAGTTATAACCTCTCCCTTGTCTGAATACCCCCACCAAAACCCCACCTACCCATATCAACCGGGGTGTTTAAGAGGGGCGGAGCTCCTCTTTTTAATATCTTCCCCCTCCCTTATTAAGGGAGGGGGATAAAGGGGGTGGGTTACCAAATAAAAACAAGAGGCAAGAATACGGGGCTAATTGGTCCTTTAGTGTCTCAAAGGTAGTTTACCATTCAAAAGAATTTTTAGGGGGCTAGATTTTGAT
>SOJS01000092.1 GCA_004376435.1 Dehalococcoidia bacterium | reverse complement strand
CTCGACATACACTCCATCGAACGCAGCGCTTTTTCTGATTTTTACGATTTACAGCGCCAAATTCGCCTTCTTTGATACTTCAGTGCTATGCGGGCCGGTTTTACTCACACTTCCCCACCCATACAGCTCTATGATGGAGTTTGGAGAAATCAAGCTCAGGAAGGAAGCTGTATAAACTGATGGCATGTGCAGTGGCGTAAAGGGATAAGCAGCTGAGAAGCGATTGAGGTAATAATATTACTTATGGCTGGGGAAGAAGGATTCGAACCTTCCTTTACGGATCCAGAGTCCGCTGTCCTACCGCTAGACGATTCCCCAGCACGCCCAAAATTATAGCATATAGCTGGCTTGAGGGCAAAATAGGCAAGCACTATTTGACACGCCGCCTTCTGCCATTTATGCTTTAAACTATAAGGGGGCTATAGTTTTGGCCAATTTAGCTGCTCTGGAGCAGACGCTGGCTGTTTCCTTTAACGACCCTTCCCTTCTTGAGGGGTCTCTGATTCACAGCTCCTATATCAACGAGAACCCCGCCCTGACTTCAAATGAGAGGCTGGAGTTTCTGGGTGATGCTATCTTGGGTCTGGTTGTCGCCCAAAAGCTATACCAGGACTTCCCCCACTTAAGTGAGGGGGAGATGACCAGACTCCGCTCAGCTCTGGTGCGGCGGGATACCCTGGCTCATATAGCGGTAGCGCTTGACCTTGGCAGCTATCTATATCTGGGGAAGGGGGAGGAGGAGAGCGGCGGGCGGCAAAAGGCGGCTAATCTGGCATCCGCCCTGGAGGCGGTGATGGCGGCTGTCTTCCTTGACCAGGGTCTGGCTGGTGCTAATGATTTCGTTTTGAGGTTACTTGATAAAGAGTTAAAAAAAGCAACCAGCCAGGGGATAAGGGCTGATTACAAATCCCGGCTTCAGGAGCTTGTCCAGTCCCGACAGCAGAAGACGCCCACCTACTATCTGGTAGAAGCCACTGGACCCGACCACGCCAGAAGGTTTGTCGTTGAGGTAAGAGCGGGCGGAACCGTGCTTGGCCAAGGCAGCGGCAGAAGTAAAAAAGCGGCTGAGATGGAAGCCTCCCGCCTAGCACTGGAGAAACTTTCCACCAACTTTACACACTAGCCTTCCTTTGCTAAACTGCAATTAAGTAGCCTTAAAACAGGGGTGTTACTATGGGTAGCCGAGATTACCGGCGGCGAGAACAGAAGAAAGCTAAGAAAGATACCCGCAAAACATCAGCGGCCACTATTCTACCACCTCCAGTGACTGTGGAAGTAATCAAGAAGGGGAAGGGGAAGCGGGAAGAAGAGGCGGAGTAAGGAAGATAGCCGCTTATAATAAGCTTTACAATAAAGGAGAATTAGGGACTCGGGTTGAGCAGGCAAGAGCCATACTCAAGGAGTGCCGCCTTTGCCCCCGCCAGTGCGGCGTCAACCGCCTGGCTGGGGAGAGCGGCAAGTGCCACATCACCAAAAAGGCACTAGTCTCCAGCTACGGACCTCACTTCGGCGAGGAAGCACCTCTGGTGGGTAGGCATGGCTCGGGGACAATCTTCTTTACCTACTGTAACCTGCGCTGCCTCTTCTGCCAGAACTACACTATCAGCCAGCTGGGTGAGGGAAGTGCCGTGGACAGAGAGGAACTGGCTGGGATGATGCTCTCCCTTCAAGCCAAGGGCTGCCACAACATAAACCTGGTCAGCCCAACCCATGTCGTGCCCTACATTCTGGAGGCGGTGGAGCTAGCGGCTGGCAATGGTCTTCATCTGCCTCTGGTCTATAACTGCGGTGGCTATGACGGCGTGGAGACCTTAAGGCTTCTGGAGGGGGTTGTTGATATCTATATGCCCGATATGAAATACTCTGATGCCAAAACCGCTGAGGAGCTATCGGGGATAAAGGATTATCCATTAGCAAACAGAGCTGCTATCAAGGAGATGCACCGTCAGGTGGGCGACCTCAAGATAGACGAGGAGGGAGTAGCCCAGCGCGGTCTGCTGGTGCGTCACCTGGTGCTGCCTGAGCGCCTGGCGGGGAGCGAAGGGGTGGTCTCCTTCCTAGCCCAAGAAATCTCCACCAATACCTACCTCAACATTATGGCTCAATACCGCCCCTGCCATAAAGCCTTTGAGGTGCCTTCCCTGGCACGCCCCTTATACCAGCAGGAGTTTAATGAAGCTATTGAGCTGGCTCAGCGTCATGGTTTATACCGGCTGGATAAAGGCTACCTGCCATTAAATGCCTACCCCAATCTGGAGTGATGAGATGAAAGACCCAGCCTCACTTGAGGCAGTAGTCTATGGCTATGTTCAGGGGGTCTTCTTCCGCGACTTCACCTGCCGGCGGGCTAGCGAGCTTGGCTTAAGCGGCTATGTGCGCAACCTGCCTAGTGGGGAGGCAGTGGAGGTTTATGCCGAGGGAGAAAGGAAGAGGCTGGAAAGGCTTATTGACTACCTCAAGACGGGACCACCGTCAGCCAAGGTGGATAGGGTAGAAACCAGCTGGTCAGAATACAGCGGAGGCTACCAAGGCTTCAGAATAAGGTACTAGCCGGGGAGGGGCTACTCTTTAACCGGCCTCAGCCCGTAGTATCGGTCGCTATTAAGAAGGCGGGCTAGAACCTCGGTTGAGGTTCGGTAGGCATCATCACCACGCCACTCGCCCAACTGCTTGCCCAGTTCCTCCAGCTCAAGGGGCTGGTTATTATTAGCCAGAAAGAGACGAAAGACACTCTCCAGAACAGGTAACCGATGGGTGATAAACCCCGGAGCCCGGCAGCAGCATTCCCTAATAGCCGTCAGCAGCTCATCAGCCGGAATCTCGGTGGTGTCTGCCCTCAGCTTTTCCCGGCAACTGGCACACAAGCAGCCAGCCAGAGCCGAAAGCGAGCGGCTGTTCTGCTGATACCAGCCTAAATCAATAAACCAGCGTGGACTAAGTTGCTCAGTGTCTATGTCTTATCTATCCCCAAAAGTTTCTTAAGTATCAGTGATTTTTAGGCTTCAAATTCAACTTTGGTCTCTCTAATCAGGTCAAGGTGCTCTGATTTAAGCCCCAGTGCCGCTGAAATCTCGCCATCTACCTCATAAGGCCCGCCAACAAAGACCTTGCCATACTCCTCAGTCTCACCCTGGGTGGGGTCGCCCTGGCTGATAAACTTGCGGCTGGCTTCTACAATTCCCAGGTCAAAGGGGAGAGTAAAATAAAGGTCAGCCACCACCTTCTCTACTCCCAGCTTGAGTAACTGCTCCCAGCCACCCCGCATCCTACTATAATACTTGTTCACTGGCAGCAGTGTCAACAGATTCATTATACTAAGGCTAGCCTTGCCATTGAAAATCTTCAGTGGCGCTACTGTTATCAAATAGTCGCTGGAAAGGATAACATTTGGCACCCAGAAGGTAGGGACAGCCAGGGGCTTGGGCAGGGGGTTATCCACCTCCACCCAGATACAATCCTTAACATCCAGCGTCAGCACTCGCGGGAAGTTGTAGCCCAAGGTCTGATAGACGGGATAGATTGGGTCTCCCCCCGGCGTGCCCTCAAGAAGGAGGATATCAGCATCACTGACCCGCCTGCTGCCCTCTATTATCACCGCCAGCATATCCCGGCTGGTAGTTACCGGATATGGTGCCGGGCAGGAGGCGCTCGGTTTAATCAAAACGCGCCGTGCCCGGGAAACCACCGCCGGTGGTCTAAAAACAAAATCCGCAGCCTCAAATATCAAGTCGCCTCCTCAGATAAAGACGCAGGCTCTTTATCTCTTTAACCCCCTTCAGGGAAGATACCATGCCGAGCAGGGTTTTGGTTATCAGCCCCTTAACGAAAGGGTCTAACGGAATATGAGCCCCATTTACTGACAATTCAACACTATCCTCTTTGCGCCATACCCGCAGTTTTTCCTCAATCAGGTCAGCCAGCTTGCCGATTTCATCACCTGCCATCTGCGGCACAGCTACCGCCAGCGGCTCATCAGTGACCACCGCCAATAACTCCTTGGGCGAAGATAACAACCCGCCACCCTGCTCCTTACGGTGAACCTCAATCTTGGGGTTGTTACTCTTCTTAAAGCCCTCGGTCAGGATAAGGTCATAATCCAAAGCTATAAAGCGCGCCAGCTCCGGCGGGCTTAAATCAGACGCCACCGAGCTGAAAATAGCCACCTTATCCGCCGAGCTGACAGCCACCACACTGCCCCCCGCCTGACTGAAGCGCCAGCTATCCTTGCCTTCCTTATCCAGCTCAAACTCCTGGTTGGTATGCTTAATGACGGCTAGCCGATAGCCACGCCTTTTAAGCTCGCCAATCAAGCCCTCAAGCAGTGTTGTCTTACCTGAATTTGATTTGCCGACAATAGAAATAATGGGACGCATCTTTTAAGCTCCTGTTTCCTCATTCCAATCCAGCATCATCACCTGAACTATATCCCCCGCCACCACCCCCTTCTTATCCTCAGGGACAATCACCAGCCCGTTGGCTAAGCTCATTGAGGTTAAAATCCCTGAGCCCTGAGGTCCGGTCAGCCGGGCAAGGTAGCCACCAGTGCCCTTTTCAACTACTGCTCGGGCGAAGATGCGGCGTCCGTCTCTGTTGACAATAGCCCCCTCTATCGCCGCCTCTACAGTAGGCTTGGTCAGGTTTTTCCTGCCCATCATTTTAAGAATAGCCGGACGAACAAAGAGCTCAAAGTTGACCATGGTGCTCACCGGATTGCCAGCCAGGCCAAAATGGGGTATTTTTCTGCCCCCACCCCCCTTTAGAAAACCAAAGGCAAGGGGTTTACCTGGCTTCATCCCAACCTTCCAGAAGACAAGCTCACCCTCCTTAGCCAGAACATCCCGCACCACATCATAGTCCCCCATTGAGACGCCGCCGGTGGTTATTATCATGTCAGCGTCCAAACCCTGACGGAGCCCAGCCGTCAGGGAAGCCTCGCTATCTGAAGCTATGCCCAGTATTTTGGGAATGCCCCCGTAGCGCCGAACCAGAGCGGCGACACTATAGGTATTACTATCATATATCTTGCCTGAAGGCAGGGGCTGACCAATTTCCACCAGCTCGTCTCCAGTAGCCAGAATGGCTACCAGCGGACGGCGGATGACCTTAACCTGACCGCACCCCAGCGAAGCTAAAACACCAACCTCTGCTGGCCTGATTACTGTTCCTTTAGATAGCACCAGTGACCCCTGACTGATATCCTCCCCCGCCCGGCGAACATTAGCCCCCTTCTTTACCGCCACCAAAATACCTATCTCATCACCAGCCGCCTTACGCCTGTCCTCATCGGTGTCCTCAAATTTGACCACGGCATCCGCCCCATCAGGCATGGGCGCCCCGGTCATAATACGGATAGCGGTGCCCGCTTTTACTTTATATTTCGAAATAGAACCGGCGGTAACGGTATCAACAACCGACAGTAATCTTGGCCACTGCTGGCTGGCGCCCTTGGTATCCTGAGCCTGAAGAGCATAGCCATCCATGGCTGAGTTGTCCCACGGGGGCACAGCAATATCGGAATATATGTCCTCCGCCAGAACCTGCCCCAGACAGTCCAGGATGGGGCTTGACTCTGACTCCAGAACATCAACCAAGCCAAGAACCTTCTCCAGAGCCTGGTCAACGCTTATCATAGCTTATCTCTCCTCCCGCCAGCTTCCGCGCCTTTTTCAAATCAGCCTCGGTATTAACATTGAAAAAGCTCAGGTGCTCAGGGTCAAAGTGGTCAATCTCCTCCGCCTCCACATACTTTACACTAACCAAATCAAAAAGGGCGCTCACCCTAAAATTATCCTCACTTAGCAAACGCTCTATCTGCGCCAGACAGCCCTTGGAGTAAACGGCACAAAGCGGCTCCACCATATTGCCCAGCCGCGGCACCACCACCTCAAAGCCGCCAGCCAGCTGAATCATATAACGCAGCAGGTCTTGGCTAAGAAAGGGCATATCACAGGCAACAACAAGGTTATAGCAAGATTTTGAGGCTACCAGTCCGCTATAGATACCACCCAGCGAGCCTTTATTGGGGTAGATATCAGTTACCACCTTAAGCTTTGAGTAGTCAACAGACTGGAACAAAGCCTGCTCGTCGGCAGTAACGATAATGATGTCACTGCCAAAGCAGCTAAGGCGAAGTACCATCCGCTGAAGCAAGCTTTTATGGCCAATAATCTCTAAAGCCTTGTTCTTCCCTAGGCGCAAACCCTTGCCGCCAGCAAGAACAATAAAGCTTATATCCAAGGCTTTTTCCAGTTCTTCTCCCTGACCACAGCCAATATACTATTCTACCACAGCCGTCAATAACCAGAAGCTAAAGTTGCGGCTTGAGCACTATAATCTGGGCGGCGGCGGGGAGTCCTTCTTTTTCAAACTCCAGTTCGCTTTTATCCAGCCTGCTTACCCCGCTCTTGCCCCCAAGGAACTCATCAACACCAGCTATGGGGAAGCCACAGCGCTCATTTTTGAAGTGCATTGGAATAACCACTCTCGGCTGGAGCCGTTCACAAACATAGGTGGCTGTTTTGACATCAATGGTAAAGTAACCGCCGACCGGGATAAGCAGGATATCCACCCCGCCCAGCCCAGCCACCTGCTTATCATCAAGCACATGACCCAAATCGCCGAGGTGGCAGATTGCTATCCCATCCACCTCAAAGCAGAAGATAGTATTGCTGCCCCTCATCCTCCCCCCAGCCTCATCATGGTAGCTGGAGATAGCCCTAAACTCTATCCCTTTAACCCTTGCCGAGCCCCTGACCACCTCGGGATTACCGCTGACCGCAGCCACATTGTTGTGGTCAGAGTGGTCATGGCTTACAGTAACAATATCAGCTGCTTCCGTTATCTTGCCATAGCTAAGGCTGCCGCCGCTTAGATAGGGGTCGGTCATTATTTTCAGACCGCTATCCGAGGTAATCACAAAGCAGGAATGCCCCAGCCATTTAATCCTCATCAACCGACCTCTTGGCTCTGGCTACTAGCCAGAGATAGGACAAGGTTGACCAGGGTGCGCACCGCCACCCCACTAGCCCCCTTGACCAGGTAGCCCTGTTCCTTCTCGCTAAGACTGGTGCCGGCAATATCCAGATGAACCCAAGGGGTGTCGCCAACAAACTCAGCCAGAAACTGGGCGGCGGTGATGGCGCCGCCATATTGAGTGCCGACATTCTTAATATCGGCAACATCGCTCTTGATTTTCTCGCCATAGCCTTCATGCATTGGCAGCGGCCAGATAAGCTCCCCGGCGGCGGCGGCGGCACTAACCAGCCTGTCTATTAGCCCCTGATTATTACCCAGAGCACCGCTGTATATATCAGCCAGAGCTACTCTTATTGACCCGGTCAGGGTAGCCACATCAACTATGGTTCGGGCACCAAGCTTTTTGGCATAGCCCAGAGCATCAGCCAGAATAAGCCTGCCCTCAGCATCCGTGGAAATAATCTCAATAGTCTTGCCGTTTATCGCCGTCAGGATATCACCTGGCTTGAGGGCACTATCACCGGGCAGGTTTTCTGTCGCCGGAATAATAGCCATGGCATTAATCTTTGTTTTAAGCCGGGCAATGGCGCTTAATGCCGCCATCACTGCCGCCCCGCCGGCCATATCTCCCTTCATCTCCGCCATCCCCTTTGACGGTTTGATGGAGATACCCCCCGAGTCAAAGGTTATCCCCTTACCAACCAGTGCCACATCAATCTCAGTGGCATTTCGGCCTCTGTAATGGAGGGTGATAAATTTAGGCGGCTCCCGACTTCCCTGAGCCACACCTAATAATGCCCCCATCCCCAGCTCCCCCATCTGCTTCTTCTCCAGAAGGCTAACCTCAAGCCCATAGCTGGTAGCTAATTTCCTGGCTGTCTTCGCCATCTGAGAGGGGGTCATGTAGTTAGCCGGCTCATTAACCATATCACGAGCCAGATTAGTCGCTTCCGCCATAATCCTGCCCTGGTTGCACCCCCGCCTTAAAGGGACAAGTTTAGCTTTATCAGCGGCAACAATGATAAGCTCTTTAATCTCACCATGCTCAGCCTCCCTGGTCATATGCCGGCGGAAAAGGTAGGTGCCGAGCAGAGCACCCTCGGTTACTGCCTGAGCGGCGCTCTCATCATTTATCCCGGCCACCCCGGCTCCCTGGGCGACAGTGGCAATACTATCCACCGCCTTCTGCCGCAAAAGGCGGCATGTCTCAGCCACCAGCCGGCGAACCTTGTCCTGAGATAGCTGCGGCGGCTTACCCAGACCGACAACCACCACCCGGTGAGCCGGGAGCTTGCCCAGGCTATGAATAACTGTAATCTCGCCAAGCTTGCCCTTAATCTCGCCCTGGCTGATAAGCTGAGATATTGCCCCCTCCAAAGCCTTGTCTATCTTGGCCAGGTCGCCGTCGGGGCGCTTCATCCCCTCAAAAAAGTTGACCACAATAGCCCCGGCTTTAATCTGGGTAATGTCACCGCTGGCTGTCTTAATTTCCATCTTAAAACTTCCTTTCCCTAGGCTAAAAACTAACGCCTCACGGCGCGGACAACCTTGTCCAGGACAGGGGTGATATCCCGGGAAGTATCCACGGCATAGTGGTTACGACTGATTTTATCAACCGACGTCTTCATTTTCTGGTATATTTCCCAGTCAGCATCTGATTTGTTGTGTGGGCTATCATCATCCTGTCTGGCTTCAAGCCGCTGACGCACCACCTCGGCTGGAGCCTCAACCCGCACCAGTATGAGCTTAGCATTTAAGCGGTCAGCAATATTATACAACCTCTGGCGATACCGCTCCGAGAGATTGGTGGCATCCAGAATGAGCGGTATCCCCTTCTTTAGCAGCCTCTCAACGAGAAGATGACACGCTTGGAAAAGGCGGGCGCTTTCCTCCAGGCTATAGCTGGGTGATGGGAAAAGGGTCTTGCGCAAAACATCACTCTCCAGGATAGCAAACGGTAGCTTCTCGGCCAGCTTAGTGCAAAAGTATGACTTTCCCGTGCCGGGTAGGCCACTGACGACAATGAAGGCCGGCTCTGCCATCGGCTCGGGAAGCTGCCCCAGGCCTTCACTTAGCTGCCCCACATCGGCAACAAGCTGGCTATTTTCCACACCTTATTATAAGGCTTTTTCCCTAATTTGGCTAGCTGGTTAAAAGACCCGACCGCCAAAAACAAGCTCTATCGGCACCACCTCAATGCCATACTTCTCTACTTGCTGGCGGGGAATACAGGCAGTGGTATCAGTAACAACAGCCACCTGATTAATCATCACTGTAAAAAGCAAAACCCAAGGTGCCGGTGCCGGTGGCATAGCCCATTACCGGGCTGAACTCGGTAAGCCACAGCTCGGCGCAATTAAACTCAGATGATATCCGCTCCTTCAGCCTTTCCGCTTCCTCAGGGACATAGGCATGCATCACGGCAACATGCACCGGCTTCTGCCCTACTTTATCCCTCATCATCTGCAGGATGCGGTCCAGGCCACGCTCCCGGCTTCTGGCGGCACCGCTAAAACGCACCAACCCGGAGGACATACTAAGTATTGGCTTAATTCTAAGCATAGAGCCTACCTGGGAAGCCACCTTGGGTATGCGACCGGTGCGGTAAACATGACGGATGGTATCAAGAAGGATAATAAAGTTAGCCTTGCTTCTAACCTCCTCAGCCACTTTAACTACCTCAGCCAGCTCCTTCCCCTCAGCGGCGGCTCTGGCGGCGGCTAGGGCAATAAAGCCCTGAGCGGCGGTGACTAACTGGGAGTCCATCACCTCTACAGAGAGCTGGGGGAGTTCCGTCTTGGCTTCTTCCTTGGCGACACAAGCCATCTCATAGCCGGTGCTTAACTTAGCCGAAAGGGTAATACAAAGGACACCTTCCGTCTTACTGCTTGCTTTCTGGTAGGCTTCAAGGTAGCGGCCGGGTGATGCCGGTGAGGTGGCAAAACTTTTGGGGTCTTCTAAAAACATCTCATAAGCCTTGGTCGGGGTTAAGTCTATCCAGTCCCGGTAGACCTTGTCCCGAAAGTAGATGCTGATGGGGACAATGATAATGCCATACTGGTCAACAAATTCCTTGGTGAGACAGGCGATACTATCAGTGACAATGGTTACCTTTTTCACCACAAACCCCCTTTTAGGCGGGCGTCTTTACGCCAATGGTTGTTTATAATGATGCCTTATCTTTCGCTCCACCAGTGCCGGACTTAAGAAAAGCCCGAACATGACCACAATAAGGATTAAGAAGGCGGCTAAGTCCAGCTTGCCGCCGGCTTGAGTAGCGACCATAGCCAGTGTCAGAAACCCGGATACAGCCAGTATGGCTACCTTAAGCCAGCGCTGCCGCAGACGAATGAAGATAGCCACACTAACCCCCAGAGCCAGAAAGCTCAGCCCCATCCAGGGAGCCAGCTGGTAAAGGCGCTGGGTGCTAAACCCGGGGAATCTACCCCCCAGCTCAATAGCTAAAAACCAGCCAATAATAATCGGCACCGGAAACAGCATCAGCGAGCTGTATAACCAGTCTCTCTTTATTGTCTGAACCACAATGGAGTACAGCAGCCACAGCGCCAGCGGGATGTAGATAATTATTGCCAGCCATGACCAGCCTCGGGGCAGATAAAGCAAGAGGAGACCAGCGCCAACTACCGGCAGCAGGGAGTAGCCCAGCCAAGGGAAAAGCCAGGTCGGTTTACCACGCCACCAGCCATAGACAGCCATACCAAGGACTAAAGCAAGCGTAACCAGAAGCCAGCCAATACCCCGCCACCAATTAAGAGCAAAGAGCAGAGCAAAGAGCAGGTGGGGCATTGAAGCCAGTAGTGCCTGCCGCCAGCTACCCTGGCTGTGAGCCTCATATATGCGGCCGGCAACCAGCTTAGCTGAGCCCAGAAGCCCAACACAGGTGCTGGCCGCTTCCTCCTCGGATAGTCCGGCTTCCTTCAGCTCCTGGAGCCTGTCCTCAATATGCGCCTCAAGCTCAGTGATAACCTCCCTCTCGGTAGAGAGGTCAAGCCTTAGGTTATCTCTAATACTCTCCAGGTAATGACTCAGTGCCGTGGCCATTTCCCTTCCCTATATTAGATGCTCGCCGGCTTGATAATCAGGTTCATGGCGGTGAAGAAGTCCTGCCACTGGCTTCTCTTATCCACCAGCGCCTTATGTCCTTTATCAGTAATATTATAATAGCGCCTCTGCCGACCGCTGGTCAGCAGCTGCCACCTGCCCAGTATTAAGCCAGCCCTCTCCAGACGGTGGAGCGCCGGGTAAAGAGTGCCCTCCTTAAATTTAAAGTATCCCTGGCTCTCTGTCTCTAGCTCCTTAATAATCTGGTAGCCATACATCGGCTGCTGGGATATCAGACAAAGCAGCAAGGAGTCAATGCTGACCTTCATTATCTCACGCCTTGGTGCCATTCAAATTACCTCGCTTATCTTTCTACATAGTCTTACTATGTAATGTATCATATACCACTTAACCTTGCAAGCAGGTTTAAAAAAATCACTGGTCAGAGGAATTAAAGAGGGGGTGATATAAGGTTTTCTAAAAACACGGGCGCCAGATTAGGGTAAGGGTATATCCTTAAGCGCCTCCTTATAAATCTCGCCGGCGGCAGTTTTAGGCAGGGAGGGCAAAAATAAAATCTGCTTTGGTAGCTTGTAGTCAGCCATGTGTTGTCGGCAAAAGTGCCTCATCTCCTCTTCCGTAGCCACCTCCCCCTCCTTGAATACGAGGCAGGCTCTAACAATCTCGCCTCGCATTTCATCAGCAATCCCCACCACCACCACCTCAGCCACTTTAGGATGGGCAGAGAGCACAACCTCAATATCAGCCGGGTAGATATTCTGACCCTTTCTGATAATGGTGTCCTTCTTCCTGCCCAGGATATACAGATAGCCATCCTCGTCCACCCTGCCAATGTCACCAGTATAAAGCCAGCCATCCTTTATCACCTCGGCGGTGGCTTGGGGATTATTATAATAGCCCTTCATTATTGCGCCCCGGGCAATTATCTCACCCGGCTCATTTACCACTAGCTCCCGGCCATTATCGTCCACTATCTTTATCTCCCAGCCGGGCAGGGCTTTCCCCACCGAGCCCAACCTTCCTGTGCCATCAAGGGGCGGGCAGGTAATATGACAGGTAGCCTCGGTCAGACCCCAGAAATCAATAATATCCCGGCCAAAGTGCTTCTTAAAGCGCTTGGCAATATCAGGTGGTAGCGGCGCACCGGCACTACCACAGAGGCGGAGAGAGCTTAAATTACTCCTTATTCCGTCCTTCTCGGCGGCATTGACCATCAGGTTATAGACATAAGGCACCCCCATAAATATAGTGCTCCGCCTCCTTTCCATAATCTCCAGAACACTGCTAATAGACAGCCCGGACACGGTTACCACTGTGCTCCCTTTATAGATAGCGGTCAGCAATATGCCAACCAGACCGAAGACATGGTGCATCGGCAGAGCAAACAGTACCGCTATATCCTTATCCGTCTGCTGAAAGCCGTAAGCTGATATTGCTGTCTCGGCGACCAGGCTGCGATGGGTGAGCATCGCCCCCCTGGGATTAGTGGTCGGACCTGAAGTGTAGCCAATATGGGCGACATCATCACCGGCTAGCTCAACTTCAATCCTGCCTGCTGAACCGGTGGCTATAATCTGCTGATAGCTAAGAAACTTACCCTCATTGTGAGGACCGACACCTATGACCGACTCTATATATTTGAACCGGGGCAGGGCGGGAGCTAACAGCTCAAGAAGGGGGCTTTCCGCCACCAGGACCTTCGGCTGAGAATCATCAAAAAGGGAGGCTAGCTCATCAATTTTATACTTAACATCCAGGGGAACAGCGATACCACCAATTTTGACTATGCCAAAATAGATAATAACAAATTCCGGGCTATTAGTCAGCAGCATAGCCACTCGGTCGCCCCGGCCCACCCCAACCCCCATCAAGGCATTGGCTACCTTATTTGAGGCTTCATCCAACTCGGCATAGGACAAGCGGCGCTCGCCAGAGACAACCGCTGTCTTGGCGCCATAATTTTTGGCCACTTCCTCCAGCATCAGTCTCAGATTGCCGACTTTCGGCTCCATAATTTTGTAAAGCTCCTTATAACATCAGGATAAGCTATAGCCTAATATTCACCTATTATGACAATACTGGAGTCTTATTTCAACCTACCTGAAGTGACGGCACTATATAAGGCAAGCCCCGGCCACCAAGCCCGACCTAAAGCTAGCCCGAGACATTTGACTAAGAACGCGCCGCGGGTTATAATATTGACATCTGGCAACTTCCGGCTACTAACATAATAGCTAGCCAAGAAAGAATAATGATTACTACGATAACAACGACAACAACAACAGTGGTAATGTTACAGCAAGCGGCAATGTTTACCGCCGTCGGTGTATTAGTCCTGACGGCTTCACTTATAACCAAGGAACTAGCTATCCCAGCTAACGGCAGGACAAGGATAGGTTCACTGGCAACCCGGCTAAAGCTGGCAATCCTGCCCCTCCTCTTCGCCTTTGCCATGGTTGTAGTAATGAAGATCTGGGAGGTAATCTAGGCAGGAGCACAAGGCTGGTAATAACAGAGTATAGCTTATTTTTAGTTATTTGAGGCGGCTTTATTGCCGCAAATTTTTTATCCTTAATGAGAAATCAGCCGCCTCAAAAACAGAAGGCAACTGATGTCACAAGAAAGCATCAGCACAATTTCAGGGCAGAAACTGCCCCTCAAAATAGGTAAACTGGAGAAGGTCATCGGTGGTGTCTATCTTGTCCTGATAGCCTGCGCCGAGGCGGCGACAATATATAACCCAATATCGGGCATAACTTTTCATATTGGCATATTCTTTGCCCTGCTCATCAATTCCATTGTGATAAAGAAGTCCGCCTTTTCCGGTCTCCTGCTTGCCCTTGCCATTGCCCCCCTCATCAGAATCCTAAGCCTGGCTATGCCTTTGACCCATTTTGGCTATATGATGTGGTTTCTGCTCATTAGCATCCCGATATTCATTGCCATCCTCGCCTGTATGATGATTCAGAGGTTAAGCCTCAAAGATGTGGGCATAGCCCTGCCCAAGGCAAAAGACATACCAATTGAATTCGGGGTAGTGCTTCTAGCGCTGCCCATAGGCATTTTGGAATACAAGCTGCTAACGCCGGCACCACTTCTTTATAGCCTGGAGCCCTCCTTTCTAGTTGCCCCGGTGCTCATTATGGTCATCTACACCGGTTTTGTTGAGGAGCTGGCTTTTCGCGGGCTGATGCAATACCACGCCCTCAAGACAATGGGCTGGTGGGGAATCCTGTTTGTATCCCTAATCTTTGCCATAATGCATATCGGCAATCTCGTCCTCTGGGACGTGCTGCTTGCCTTTTCTCTTGGTGGGATTTATGCCCTCGTCGTTAAAAAAACGGGCTCTCTATACGGGGTGAGCTTGTCACACGGGGTGGTTAATATTATCCTGTTCCTGATTGCGCCACTTTATTTCTAGGCTACGCCAACCTGTTTAGTATAATCTACTCAAAAAGGTGACCGGAGAGGCTAAAGTTGAAGGCTAAGAAGACAATCGCCATATCGCTGATTGTTATCCTCTTATCCCTCCTCTATTTCCAGACCTTCATCTGGCTAGTCAACTCCTGGCTTGGCCATTCCTATTATTCCCACGGCTTTTTGATTATCCCCGTCTCCGGCTTTATCTTCTGGAGAAAAAGGCACCAGCTAAAAGGGGCAAAGTCGTTCCCCCTTGGCATTGTGGTTATTATTTTCGGCTTATTGCTCCATATTGTCGGCTTTGTTTTCTATTTCAATTTCCTGTCGGCGATATCATTTTTAGTTGTCCTCAGCGGTCTGGTGCTCTATTTCTGGGGAAAGAAGGGGCTAAAATGCCTCCTCTTTCCGCTATGTTTTCTTATTTTTATGATTCCCTTCCCCTTTCTGGATAACATTGGCAACTGGCTACAATCCCTCTCAGCCAACTGGTCAGCGTCCATCATTGGCGCTATGGGCATTCCGGTTGCCATCAGCGGAGGCGAAATCCGCCTCGAGGAGGCAGCCTTTATCATCGGCGTACCCTGCAGCGGCATAAACACCCTAATCTCCCTGCTGGCGCTGACGGCTATATTTGGCTACTTTCTAAGAGGGCGTTTTTACAAAAGAGCCATCCTTTTTGTCATCGCCGTCCCGATAGCCGTCCTGGCTAACCTGGTGCGGATTGTCTCTGTCCTTTTAATAGCCAATTACTATGGAGCCGAAGCAGCGATGAGCTTTTTCCACACTTATTCCAGTGTACTATTCTTCGTGGTTGCTGTCCTCTTTCTTGTGGTTTTCAGCCGTCTATTGGGGCTGGGTTTCACAGGTGCTTCTTTGCAAAAAAGGTGAGAAACTTTTAACTTTTGTCATCAGTTGTGTATAATTATAATGATGTAGAAAAATTGCTCTAGCATCACATAAGAGAGCCGACTCGATGAAGCGAAGATTAGTGGTATCGGTATTGTTAGCAGTGATGCTGGCTGTCGGCCTAGGCGGTGTGGCGCTGGCAGCGAGTCAAACATGGGATTTAGATAGCGACCTCGTTATGTATAAGGAGACTCACGGTGAAACTGGCACAGTAGATATTGCTAAGGGTGCCACCACGCGCTGGACGGCGGAAAATGCTGCACAGTGCGATGTCCCCTTCCCCGCAGACACGTGGACCGGTACACTAAAGTGCGGAGCAATTAACAATAATAAACAGTTTACAGTTTCTGTCGGTAAATGGGACGGAACTACCTTTACCGGTTACGGCACTTCTGCCACATATATATTTGATACTATCACCAAGTCATACTCAGTTGCTGTCCTTGCCTTTACAGTTCCAATCGGGGACTGGCTAGCAATTGAAGTAGCAAGCGTAGGTAACCTCACAATCACGCTTCAGACTGACGGTACCTGTGATGTTATATCTCCAGGCGCCGACCCCGGTTATCCCATCCCGGAGCTTCCTACCATCGTTCTCCTCACCACCGGCCTGGTGGCGGTGGCGGCATATTTTGGCTTTAAGAGGTATAGAAAGGCTTATGCTAGGGCATAGGTAAAAATAAAAGGCAAAACCCAAGAAAAGACAGGCGATAAGAGACTGACCGAAACCCAAAGAAACCAGCTTGTGACAGTTGTATTCTTATCGCCTTTTGTTTTAATATCAAGATAATAGTTTCTCACCGTCTTGCTTCAAGGAGGAGCAGTGAGCTTTTACAGGCAATACCTTACTATTATCGGGGTGCTTAGCCTCACTGTTGTCCTCTCGGTACTGCTCCTGCCGCTTAACATGATTCTGGCTCAGGAAGTCACCTTCATTGACACCAGGTCATACTGGACTTCATCTGAGAAGGTTTTCGTTCGCACCAAGATGGACCTCGGTAGTGTCGAGCACATGAGGCAATTCCCAAAAATGATTGGGCAGTGGCAGGGAATTGATTACGAGACATCCCAAATTGAAGAGGTGCTAAATGCCGATGTTATCCTCCTGCGGGCATACCAGAGCCCCAGCTTCTATCAATCCATATTTTTACTAGTAATGCAAAGTGGTGACCTTGGCAGTTTCCACCCGCCGCCAGTTTGCTATGAAGCACTGGGCTTCCAGATTGAAGGGGAGGCGAAAGAGGAGATACCAATACCGAGTGCGGAGTGGGTAAGCTACTGGCGGTCGGAGGCAGAGCAAAGCGCCAGTCTAATAACAGCTAACAAGCTGGTAGTTTTTAAGGAGGATAACGGCCAGGTCAGCGAGCGCCGGGTGGTTCTCTATTTCTATGTCAAGAAGAGACCAGCCGCCGATGAGCTGACCATGGTCAGGGTCTCGGCATTAGTGCCCATAGACATGCCCTATGATGGCGTCCTTTCCCTGACCAAGGGCTTTATGGGCGAGGTGATTCCAAACTTGTTTGAGTTCTACAATGAGGAGAGGGGAAGTCTGGCTACTAACCTCGCCAAATCGGGACCTGGCTGGTTGCTGATGGTAGTTCTGGTCTTAATCCCGCTAGCAATTATGGCCTACCCCAGATGGCGGCGTCGGTGACGAGGCAGAATATCCCATACCGGCGGCTGATAGAAAATGGCCTTTACAACTTGGCCGGATCCAGGGCCTCCAGCATTTGCTTAAACCGGGCAGGCGCGCGCCCACCAGCAATGATAAGGTCTGCCATAACCTGGCCTGCTCCCAGGCTCAACATCATGCCACTTGTCCCGAACCTTGTGGCTATATAGACATTATCCCATCCCGGGAGACGCCCGAGCGCCGGCTGGACACAGTTAGGAGGCGGACCCCAACACTCAAGGTCACCTCTATGTTCGGTTATCTTGGCTTCCTGCAGCGAGGGCAGCAAACCAACGGCTTCATTTACTATTTTGTTCTTAAACTCTTCAGTTGTCAGGCTGACATCAGGGCTTGCTTGTATATCGGGTATGCCCGCATAGCCCATTATGACCGTGCCATTGACTTTGGGAATGATTGAAAAAGCCGCCTCGCTGATAGAAAGTTCGTAGGGAGGAAACTGCTTGGGTACCTCTACTCGCAGGCATTGTAGCCGGCTTATTATAATGGGCACTGGCTTCCCCAGCAGTGAAGTCACCTGGCCACTCCAAGGTCCCGTAGCCAGCACAAACACATCAGCCTCAACCTCGGTCCCTGTGGCAAGGGTAACCGAGGTGACCTTTGACCCCTTATGGCGAAATCCAACCACCTCGCCTTGCCTGATGCTGGCTCCCCTCTTCTCCGCTGCCTGAAATAGACCAAGGGTATATTGATAAGGCTCTACCTGCAACTGGGGGACAACCACCGCCCCCCTAGATTGTGAGGTAATATCGGGATATATGGCTCTTAACTCGTCATCACTCATCCAGTACCCTTCATGATAACTCGCGTTCTTAATGAAAGGTATGAAATCCTTGTAGTCCTTTTCTTCGCTTTCCGAGCGGGCAACCATAACCAGTGACAGCTCGCCATACTCCGGGTCTATACCTCCCGTTTCCTTCAGGTCCTGAGCCACATCGGCTATTCGATGATAACTCGAAGATAGCATCTCCAGCCAGGGACCTATACTTCCCTCTGTTGCCCTGAGTAGCTGATCCGTCTCCAAGCCTTCCATCACCAAATATTCTGGAGGGTAAGACCATACCGCCCAGGCTTTTCCCGAAGCCCTGGCGGCAATAGAGTCCACTTCTATTACCTGAGAGGGGACTCCCTGCCTGGATAGGTGATAAGCAATAGAAGAACCGATAACACCAGCGCCGACAATGACTATTTCCTTTTGAGACGACATCTATCAATCTCCTCCCTTTTCTACCTTAACTACGATAGCATAATACGGGTCGCTTATTAAATTCCGCTCCGGAGTTTTAGTCTTTGATTCTCTTATCCTCCGGGTCATACCATTTGTATCCAGCCAGCTTTATCTTTGTCCTCTTACCTTCATGCTCCAGCTCTAACTCCTCCCCCTTATTGGCATATTGGATACCAACCCAGCCCCGGCCGACGCTCTTCTGGATAGATAGTCCATAAGTCCCGCTAAAGGTTACTCTCCCAATTTCCTGGCCATCCTTAATCAATTTATCATCTGCCGAAGCAACAACCCCAGGGTCAGAAACTTCAAAGCCCATCAGCTTTGTTTTTAACCCCTCGCTTTTTCTCTTGAGCAAAGCCTCTTTGCCAATAAAATCATCCTTGTCAAAGCCTATTGTCCAGCCAAGTCCGAGTTCCAGTGGAGTAGCACCTTCGTAAAAATCACTCAAATCCAGATAGCCCTTTTCAATAGCGTGAATCTCTTGCGCTCCCAGCCCGTAGGGGCGAATGTCATACTCTTTACCGAGCTCCATCAAGAGGTCCCACAATTCGTGGGCATACTCAGGGTATATATAAAGCTCGTAGCCAAGCTCGCCCGAAAAACTGACACGGGCAATCAACACCGGGATATCGCCAAGCTTGTCACACTTCAGGCTGAAATAGGGCATGTCTTTAACATTCATTGCTTTCTGCAGAATTTCCCTCGACTTGGGCCCCTGCAAAGCCACACCACAAATGCCCACCTCCAATACGGACACATTTAGACCCTGGCCATTTTTCTTTAACCATTTGATAGTTTCTTCCTGGGTCAAGGCACAATTGAGAATGAAGAAGTCCTTTTCTACCCAAAAGACAATTACATCATCGACCATCTTTGCCGTTTCGTCTAACAGGCTTGAATACATTACCTTGCCCGGGGAGATTTTTCTGAGGTCATTTACCAGTACCTTTTGCAGCAAGCGAAACGCATCGCTTCCAATTACCCCTACCTCACCCTGGTAAGCGTAATCAGTGAAGCCGGCCCGTTCCCTCACCAGCCGATGCTCTTCTTCTACCGAAGTATATACCTCCGGAAGCTGCCAGCCCAATACGTCAATTAATTTGGCTCCATATTCCAGGTGTTTAGCATGAAGCGGGGAAAGTAACTTCATTGTTTCTCCTCCTTTTATTACTCACCTGAGTGTTTTTAATTTACTCAATCTATTGCACCATAAAATTTAGGTTTAGGGTGTCAAAGAGCCGACATTTCCCCGGAATTATCCCTCACAGCAACCAGCTTGGCTTTTATAATAACTTGTGTTTCAGGGTTTGTCAATATGTCCTCCTCAGAATTCCAGCTTTGTTCCATTAAGCCAAACCTCTTCCAGAAACCTAGCAACTCTCTCCACGCCCTCATTGCTCTATCTTGTACCAACCTCAATCCGCCGGTTTATCTCTCTAAATTTTCAGTAAAACTTGACCGGCCGTCTTGTTCTTTTTGAGTGGTAGGCCGTACAGGTCTCGAACCTGCGACACCCTGATTAAAAGTCTTGTGCGCTCAGGGTGTCGCGTCATGTCTAATCCTCTTCTTGTTCCCTTACCTCTTTCAATGTCTGGAGTTCGTTAATATGGAAAAAGCGCTGGTTGTCGAATTCGATTGGCCTGATTTTCCCGCTACGTACCCAACGCCATAGGGTCATACGGCTAACCCCGAGGAATTCTGCTGCCCGCCTCGCCAAATCGGGACCTGGCTGGCTGCTGATGGTAGTCCTGGCCCTAATTCCAGTGGGAATCATAATCTACCCCAGATGGCGGCGTCGGTGACGAGGGGCATCACCAAGGGTTGGGGGCGACCAAGATTTCCCTATTTAGCCTCCTGTTTTAGAATATGCTGAGCGGCCGCTAGTAGGTCGGGGGCAATGGCATCCGGTCGGACATCTTCTTCATCCATCAACTGACAGAGCTCACATTTTTTTCTGCCCATCAGTATCGTTCTTGTCCCCGCCCTTTTCCCCGCCTTAACATCGGTCAGCCCATCACCTATCATCCAGGACCGGGATAATTCTATGCCCATGTCCTTGGCTGCCTGAAGAAGCAGTCCCGGCTCGGGTTTGCGGCAGCCACAGTTGGCTTTAAGTCTTTTAACCTTTGCCTCAGGGTGATGAGGGCAGTAGTATTCCCCGTCAAGAAAAGCTCCTTCCTTAGCCAGCTCCCTTTTCATCTTCCTCCTGATTGCCTCAAAGGCTTCTTCTGAGAGGATGCCCTTGGCAATCCCTGGTTGATTTGAGGCCAGGATTACCTTATAGCCCATCTTGTGGTACTTTCTGATAGCTTGAGCAACGCCAGGGAGCAGCCTGAACTGTTCTGGTGTAAACGGGGAGTCAAGCACCCCCTGTTCGGGATAATAGACAAGGCTATTTATCACCCCGTCCCGGTCAAGAAATACTGCCTTCATGCCTCTTTAAATGCCTGGCTCTGTAATAAAGGTATAGCCCGATGGCTATGACAAGGATTAGGACGCCAATTCCGTTGGCACTGATAATAATGACATCCCTCAGGTGAAGGCCATATAAAGCCCAGAGCGACATACCAAGACTAAACTGGATGAATGTCAGCAGGCTTATGTCCCTTACCGATTTAGTACGAAGCATCTTAATAACCTGGGGGACAAAGCCAAAGGTAGTAAGCAGAGCCGCCACTGTGCCGATGACATACCACTGCATTGTTAACCCTCCTCTATCTTTTGTCTTAAGGCGGCACAAATCAGGTGCTCCAGCATTAGGTGGAAGGACTCCACCAGGGGGGTGGAGTTTATGGGGACAACAATACAGACATCGGCTATTTCTTTCATTGGTCCGCCGTCAAAACCAGAAAGCCCTATTGTCTTGCCGCCCTTATCCTGGGCATATCTCATTGCTTTAATAAGGTTCTGCGACCATAGTTGTGCCTTATCCCTGCCGACGCCACCGTGAACACTGATACAGATGAGGACATCCCCCGGCTGGAATTTGTCCCTGAGCTGCTCGTAGAACAGGTTTTCAAAGCCCTCATCGTTTATCAGAGCCAGCATCAAGGGGATATTGTCATTAAGGCACTCGGCTTTAAGCCCCCTCTTACCTGATGAGGCAGTAGTCTTTTCCAGGTCACAGGCAAAGTGGGTAGCCGTGGAAGCCGAGCCGCCGTTGCCACAGGTAAAGACCCGACTGCCATTCTGCCAGGCTTCAAAAAGGAGCTCAATAGCTCGGTCTATATCCTCAGCCGGCAGGGCATCGGCAACCTTCTTTACTTCAGAGAGATAATTCTGGATAAGCTCCTTGTTTGACATTGTTTACCAACCCCTCACCCTTACTAAACAACCTTTGAGTTAGGCGTTGACCAGTATCTTTGCCCCGTCAAAGTCAAAGTGAAACCGCTCCCACCTGAGCCCCATCTTCTGCATTGCCTCTACCAGCTTGGGCTTGCTATTGTTGTTATTATTACAGTAACACATCAAGAAGCCGCCGCCGCCGGCACCGACCAACTTGCCGCCGGTTGCCCCGTTCTGGCGGGCAACCTCATAGCACTCATCAATAAAGGAACTGGATATCTTATGGGAACGTTTCTTCTTTATCTCCCAGTGAACATGGAGTAATTCTCCCAGCTTGTTCACCTCACCCCTCTCCAGATACTTCCTCGTTTCCAAGCCTATCTCCTTAATCCGGTGGAGGTTTTCCGCCATTTCCTGGTCGTCCTGCTGGCATTTTTCGTCCTGCTCAGAAAGTATCTCCGAGGCGCTTCTTTCCTTGCCGGTAAAGAATAATAGTATATTACTCTCCAGCTGGTCCAACGCCTCGCTGGAAATTCGGAGAGGCTCCACCAGAACATCGCCGTTTTTGTTAAAGGTAAGACAGGTGGGACCGCCAAAGGCAGCCATGTACTGGTCCTGCTTGCCGATAGGCTCACCGAGGATGTCTATTTCAATATGGCAGGCTTCCTCAGCCAGTTGCTTCTGGGTGACGAAGTCCTTGTTATAGACATGAAGGGCATTGAGAAGGGCGACGGTGAAGCTAGAGGAGGTGCCTAGACCACAGCTGGCGGGAACATCGGCTGTGGAGTGAAGCTCTATCCCCTTTTCAATGCCAGTAAGTTTGAGTGCTTCCCGGAAGATACGGTGTTCTATGTCAGCCGCATTGTCTTTAATCTCCATCTGGGAATAGCTGAGGCGGATGCTGTCATAGAACCTCTTGTTAGCTAAAATGGTGCAGTATTTATCAATGGCGCCGGCGATAAGAAAGCCGCCGTATTTGGCGTAGTAGGACTTAAGGTCTGTCCCTCCCCCACCAAGGGTTATCCTGGTCGGCGCTCTGGAGAGTATCATCTCGCTCTCCTTATATATTCCCCGAACTCCTTAAGCCCCTGAGGTGAGCCTATCTCATAGAAGCGTTCCTTGACCTCAAAGGCAAGCAGCTCCCCTTTCTCAATCAAGCGGGGGAAAAGGTCTTCCAGAGAATAAAACTGGTTTTTCGGAATCATATTAAGGGCTTCTTGCCTAAAGATATTGGCTCCATATTCAATGTAGACCATATCGCCGCTTTTTTCCTTCTTGCTGAATTTCCTCACCAGATTTCCCTCAACCACGGTATTGCTCTCATCATAGCGGTCATAGTTCTTATAAACCGTCATCAGGGCAAGCTTGTCCTGGGACTGGAAATAGTCCATAACGGCACCAAAGTCCAGAAATAGATATGAGTCGCCATACAGGGTAAAGAAGTTATCCTCAAGCAAAGGCGACGCCTTCCCCAGTGCCCCGGCTGTGCCCAGAAGTTTTTCCTCAAGGCTATATTTGATATTTACCCCATACTTTCTGCCATCCCCGAAGCGTCTTTCAATCTCCTCTCCCATATGACCAGTGCACAGGACTATATCCACTACCCCCGCCTTTTTGAGCAGTTTTAGCTGATATTCCAGAAATGGTTTCCCCTGGACCCTGACCATGGGCTTAGAGCAATTTCTGGCTAGCTCCCCTAATCTGGTCGCCAGTCCGCCGGCTAATACTACCACCTGCATCGCTACCACTCTTCGCTCATACCAGCCTTCTGAAAAAGCTTTGTCAGCTCCCGGCGGGCGAGACGGGTGGGCCTAGCCCCCCTCCCCTCCCAGCGCTGCACTGTGGACAGGCTAACACCCACCTCCCGCGCCAGGTCTTCCTGCACCCAGCCCATCTTCTTGCGCAATTTCTTGACCTTCTCCTTAAACTGCTTCATATATCTCCCATAAGCTACACTAAACAAGGTCTCATGTTGTATAGCATTTAAGATTATAAGCCTTCTGTCCATTTTTTTCTAAGTGGCGCCGCAATTACCATTTATAAGCTACACTATATAAGTATTTACCTAACACATTACTTTAGATGATAAAATCTATCTCGGTGTATGTCAATAAGCAAATCCGAGCCGCCATTTTTGACCGGGGAGGTTAAATTGACTGATTTTGGCAACTCCACTAAAATAAAGGCAAGGGGAATCCCCAATCTACTACCACCAGTAACCGACAGTATCAAGGCAGGTAAGAATGGCAGATGAGATAGAGAGATTGCCGCTACTGCGGCTTACCGCAGAAAGCAGGAGCAGCATCAAGGATATCGTTGTCCGGGAGTTTCCCCTCACCGTCATCCTGAATAATCAGGAGGTGGTAACCCTGCTCTGCTCCCCGGCGAACCTTGAGTATCTGGCTTTAGGCTTTCTTTTCTCAGAAGGATTACTCAAAAACAAGGAAGAAATCAAAAAGATAATAGTTGATGATAAAAGGGGGGTGGTGCGGGTAGAAACTAGAGAGAGCCGGGAGCTTGCCCAAGATGTTCTCTTCAAGCGGCTGATAACCTCAGGTTGCGGCCGAGGCGCCTCTTTTTACAACGCCGCTGATGCCGCCGGCCAAAAGGTGGAGTCAAAGCTTCAAATATCGGCCGGTGCCATCTTTGCTCTGGTAAGTGACTTTCAACACCGCTCCCAGGTTTATAAAACGACCGGCGGCGTGCACAGCGCTGCCCTGTGTGATAGAGAAAAAATCCTCGTCTTCAGTGAAGACATTGGCCGGCACAACGCCATTGACAAGATATTCGGAGAGTGCCTCCTTCAGGATATAGCCACCAAAAATCGTATTATAATCACCAGTGGTCGCATCTCCTCAGAGATACTGCTCAAGGTGGCTAAAAGAAATATTCCCCTGCTTATCTCCAAATCTGCCCCGACTAACTTAGGGGTGAAATTAGCCAGCGAGCTGGGGGTAACCCTTGTTGGCTTTGCCCGGGGAAGGAGAATGAATGTCTACACCCATGACAGGAGGGTAGTCACTGGCGGTAAATAGGGACGCTCTAGGGCAAACAACCAAACTTGCATAAAACTAAAGATGAGGTTATTATATCTCTGGGACGAAGCCGGGGGGTATAGCTAAAGCCAAGGTTAAAAATCAAGATAATCGGGGGGAGGTTTAAGACAATGCCATTTAGAATGGGACCCTGGGAGATTGGACTTATCCTGGCAATTATTCTCATCGTCTTCGGGGTAGGTAAACTACCCCAGGTCGGTGGTGCTATTGGCAAGGGGCTACGGGCATTCAAAAAGGGGCAACGCGGTGAGCTTGAGGAGGAGGCAGAAGAGAAACCAGCTGCCGGCGAGAAGGTAGCCAAGAGCCAGGAGAAGAAGTAGAAATCGGCTTTCAGCGGGAAAACCAGTTATTATAGAGACTAGAGTAACAGCCATCTGATAGCGCCCACAGACAGCAAGCTACGGGGGAGAGAATGGATTTCTTTGGTATTGGCGGAGGGGAGATACTTTTAATCCTTATCATCACCCTGATAGTATTGGGGCCAGGCAAGATAGTTGGGGTCGGGCAGACGATGGGGAAAATGATGCGCATCCTAAAGAAAGCCACCTTTGACCTGACGACACAGATAAGCAAGGAGATGGAAGAGGAGAAGAAAGAGCGCCCGTCACCAAAAGGTAAACAGCCTTCAGACAGATAGAGTATTTACCGGAATGAGCAATGACAAGAAGCTGAGCCTCCTCGGACATATCTATGAACTTCGGCACCGCCTCATCAAAAGCGTTATCGCTGTCCTAATTACCACCGTCATCTCCTTTATCTTTGCCAAACAGATTTTCTACATTCTGATTTTACCCGCCGGTGGCATTAACCTCATCTTCATTGAGATGACCGAGATGATTAGCACCTATATGAAGGTGTCCCTTGCCAGCGGTATTATCCTGGCAATGCCCTACCTGATTTACCAGCTTATTATGTTTGTCTCCCCCGCCCTTACCGCCAGGGAAAAGAAATATGTTTATATCATACTTCCCTGGATAGCGCTGATGTTTACTGCCGGTGTTCTCTTTGGCTATTTCATCCTGATACCGCCGGCAACAAAGTTTTTGATTACCTTCGGTAGCGATATTGCCACCCCCCAGATTAAGATTGGCAATTATATCTCAATCGTGACCAGACTGCTGCTGGCAATTGGTCTTGTCTTTGAGATGCCGGTGGTGACCACCTTCCTGTCAAGGCTGGGTATTATCACACCAAAATGGCTTGCCAGTAAGCGGAAGGCGGCAATTATACTTGCCTTCATTCTGGCGGCAATAATCACCCCTACCTTTGACCCGATAAATCAGAGCCTGGTTGCCATCCCCTTAATCATACTATATGAGATAAGCATCTGGCTGGCTAAACTTGTCTACAAAAAGCGAGCCCCACAGGAGATACCCCTACCCTCGGCGGCTCCCCAAGAGTGATGTCAGGCAGTAAAATGTTGCCCAGAAAGGGGGTGATCAGAGTGTATCGCAAGACATGATTGGTAAGCAAGGAGAGAGCGTGTCTCTCTGCCTACAGTGCCCCTAGTTGCGGGCAGACAGAAACTAGTGATAGAAAAGGAGGTTCCTGTGCGACAGTTCTTTATGCCGAAAACTCTGATTATCCTCGCCGGGCTGGTAATGGGAGTCCTTGCCGTCCTGCTCGTCAAGTGGGGAAACCCCCCCAATATGGGCGTCTGCGTTGCCTGCTTTATCAGAGACATAGCCGGTGCCCTGGGCTTACACAGTGCTGGAGTAGTCCAGTATATCCGCCCTGAAATTCCAGGGTTCGTTCTGGGCAGCTTCATAGCTGCCTATGCCTTCGGTGAATTTCGAGCCAGGGGTGGTTCCTCGCCTCTGGTTCGTTTTTTGCTGGGTGCCTTGGTCATGGTCGGCGCCCTGGTCTTCCTCGGCTGCCCCATCCGGGCTACCCTCAGGCTGGCTGGCGGTGACCTCAATGGTATCACCGGTCTGGTCGGTGTTGCCGTTGGGGCTCTGGCGGGCATCTTCTTTCTTAAACGAGGCTATAACCTGGGTAGGGTCACCAAAATACCGGCCGCTGTCGGCTGGATAGCGGCTCTGGCTATGCTTGGTCTTCTCCTCCTGGCTATCTTCCCGCCGGGCTTTATCTCCTTTAGCGATACCGGTCCTGGTTCACAGCACGCCGCTCTGGGTATATCAGTAGGGGTCGGGCTGGTGGTGGGCTTTCTAGCCCAAAGGAGCCGGCTATGCTTTGTTGGAGCCTGGCGTGATATATTCCTAGTCAGGGACAGCTACCTGATGAGCGGGGTGGTGGCTTGCTTTCTGGGGGCGCTGGTCTTCAATCTCATCCTGGGTCAATTCCACCTCGGCTTTGCCGGCCAGCCAGTGGCTCACAGCAACCACCTGTGGAACTTCCTGGGCATGGTTCTGGTCGGGCTGGCGGCTACCCAGCTAGGTGGCTGCCCTCTGCGGCAGTTAGTCCTGTCCGGAGAAGGCGATACCGACGCCGCCATGACTGTCCTCGGTCTCTTTGCCGGGGCTGCCTTTGCCCATAACTTTCTCCTCGCCTCAAGTCCAATGGGAACCGGCACATTCGGACCGGTAGCGGTTGTTGTCGGGCTGGCTTTTTGCCTGGCAATCGGCTTCCTGATGCGGGCAAAGTAATAACTGGAGGCAATTAAATGGTATTTCGGAAACGGAAACAAAAGACGCCCTTTGAGGGTGGGGGGGTGGTGCTTTTCCTGGATGTGCACGACGCCATGAAAGCAGAGAGAGTGCTTACTGACGCCGGCCATCTGGTCAAGCTGGTGGCGCCGCCACCGGCGCTGCGTAAAGGCTGTGATTTGGCAGTAGAGATAAATCTGGTGGAGAAAGTGGGCATCGAGCGGCTACTTGACCAAAAAGATGTTGTCTATGTCAGTATTGCCCCCCTCAAAGTAGAAACCTCGGGGCTGCTGGAAATCGTTAAGGTAACTGACTTCGGCGACTGGGTGATGGTCAAGGCGGCCAATATGAAGCTCACCTTTGACAAGAAAGAGGGCATCATTGTCAACACCTCGGGCGGGGGCTGTCCTGATATTCCCTACCTCCATGCTGAGCTAATCGGCAAACAGCTTACCCAAGCCCCATTGCCGCGGGATATTGGTTTTACCCTGTGTGCCCTGATGCTCAACCGAGCCCTTGAAGAAGGCATCAAACTTTGGTCAGGAGGTAGCTCGCCATGATGCTTATTGTCGGCACGATTCCAATTAAAGACTTGCCCCTGACCCTGGGTAGGGTGAGGGCGGAGGGAGAATGGCTGGCTTTAAATGGCCACTCTATTCCCTGCACTCAGGGTACTGGAGCCATGATTAGCGCCGCCCTGGCGGCCACAGACTATCTGAAGCTGGAGCCACCCCAGGTACTGGTTGCCGGCGATATCGGTGAGGGCAGTGGCAGCCGGCAAATCTATGAATATCTCATCCAGAGGGTGGCTGAGCTCTCCCCTCAGGTGCTGGCGCTACACTACTGCGTTCCCGATATGGCTTTGATGAGGAGGCTCTGCCAGTCCATTAAAGGGTGCGCCAAAGCGCCAATTCTGGTGGCTGATGCCGGCTCAATGTATGCCGCCAAGGCAGCCGGCCTGGCAACTGAATTTGACCTCTTCACCCCCGATGCTACCGAGATGGCTTTCCTGGCTGACCCCGATGCCACCCACCCTGCCTATATCAGCAAGCACCTCTTTGATTTGGACATCAGCCAAACTCCAAAACTAGTGGCGGATGCCTACCGACAGAGGAGTGCGGCTAAGCTGTTACTGGTCAAGGGGGCAATTGACTATGTAGCCCGTGATGGAGAGGTTCTGGCTACCATCGCCGAGCCCAACATACCAGAACTGGAGGCTATCGGGGGCACGGGCGATACTATCACCGGGCTGGTCTCGGCTCTGGCTTATGCCGGTCTCAAGCTAGACGAAGCAGCAATAATTGCCGCCCGGGCAAACCGCCTGGCGGGAAGGTCTGCCACCATCACCCCGGCAACTAAAGTCAGCCAGGTTGTTGACCACTTCCCGGCCGTTTTTCAGGAGCTCGCCCCACAGAAGGAGGAAACGAAGATGGTTGAAATTGATGTCCGCGGCTTTTCCTGCCCTATCCCGGTAATCAGAGCCAAAAAGGCTATTGAGGAAAAGCCAAAAGAGGTGATAACCGTGCTTGTGGATAATGCTGCCGCCAAAGAAAATGTGTCCCGGCTGGCTAAGAGCGAGGGATACTCTGTTGAAATAGAGGAGGTCGGGGAAAATTTCTGCCTTCGCCTCAGTCCGCCCAAAAATAGATAGCCGAAAATAAGGGGCAAAAGCCAATTATTGCACTCTTTTTGTTAGTAATATATACTTGGTAGTCCAAGGGAGCGGATGAGTCCCGGTGGGCTTCGCGGACTTCAAATCCGTCGGGGGGCATTAGTAGTGCTTTCGGTGGGTTCGACTCCCATGCGCTCCCGCCACTAATCCACCCCGTTGAGCAAACCTCTACCGGTGAGCTTTGAGCATAGCTTGAAGCTATATTCCTCTGTTGTGGGCTGAATAGTCACGGTATTGTATTACCCCAACCGCAATGGGGGCAACTGATAATTCGTGGAGGAGCACCAGTAGAAGCAAATGGGAAAGGTCTTCCACATTTTGAACAAGTCATTACGATAGCATTTAATGTCTGGTTTGTTTTGAATCCTGTCGCACTTTTTACATCACGGGCTATAAGTTCTGAAGTAACATTTGAAAACTGAGTAGGTCCATTGACTTCCATTCCTATAGCCTCCTCAGCATGCTCAACTTCAGTCCTAAATACAGAATCTTTTATAATAATCGGTTGAATTTCCTTCTTAGCTAAACGTTCCTTTATGGATTTCTCGTGTTCCTTTTTCATGCTTTGGAGAATATCAATTGTATACTTCTCTTGATTGTCATCAATAATCTTGTGATGCTTTCTACACATCAAAATTAAGTTATCATAGCTATCCCTATTCGGAAAATCAGCAATGTAACGGTTATTCCCTGCCCTTTTACTAACGATGTGACACTCTTCCCCAACTAAGGTCTGTTTTTCACCTTCGGAGATTATTAATTCTTCATCACAAATGATCCCTTTATAGCGATATGAACAGCGATTTCCAGCTTTTGACCATAGAATCTTTCGGTCATGCTCACTTACACTCATTCCTGTCTCCTCACATGTATACTACTAACTAACTATATTATATCATGACCATCAATGGGCTTCAGCTAGCAGTTGTAGCTTAGCGCAAAAACCACAATCCATTGTGCGTACATAAACTGTTAGGCAAGGGGTATCTCTCCCCACTTAACCGCTTCATACTGAATCTGCACTGATTATCTGTCCTCTCCCGAATTTGCTATACCAGGAACTTGTTTCGATGGTATTATCCTACAACTTTCTTAACAGACTAATAACATATACAAGAGCCGCAATCAGGGAAATCCCTCCGCAAGCTATAACAATGTCTGTTGCTATTACTGCAATCCACTCAGCAGCATTAAGTGTTTCAGACCTTATCATACTAACAAGTTCCAAGAGAAAAAATGCTATGACAAATGAAATCGTTGCTGCTAAAAATAGTTTGGCTGTAAACTTAAGAGAATATTCGATTCGAGACCCTTTCTGGTAAAATGCTCCTAGCAGAATCAAGCCACAAAGACCACCAGATGCTGCTGCCAATTCTAGTGGAGACACTGACGGCTGTCCTGAAGCCAAGGAGGCTATATACTTAATAAAATATGCCATAACTCCTAAAGTGGATAGAGCATAAAGAATACCGATGCCAATGCTAATTGACACGCTCTTTAGCCAAGACCATATTCCGTCTACTATCTTTCTTACCAACGGTTTATCAACTCCTAATAGAGCACTCGCTCATCACCGACACGGCGGGTTATCTTCTTCTCGTCCAGATGCTCCACAAATGCCTGGGCATACTTTCGGCTGGTATGAAACAAGTCCCGCACCTCAGCCAGCGTTACCCTGCCCTGCGCCTTAATATGAGCTAATACATTGGATCCCATATCA